>JBCBOW010000068.1:0-7656 GCA_039821045.1 Pseudomonadota bacterium | reverse complement strand
CAACAACGCGCGCTATTTTGACGACATTGGCGAGCCCTATTTTACGCGCGAAGTCTACGATCTGTTTTATCCCGGCTATGGTGACACCTGGAACACGCATCAGGGCGCCATTGGCAGCACCTATGAGCAAGGCTCACCGCGCGGTCTGCTCTATAAGCGCAGCGACGGGAGCGACCTCACCTTTGGCATGGCTGTGCGCAATCAGTTCATCACCAGCTTTGCCACTGCAGAAGCCGTCGCTGAAAACGCCGCCACATTCCTGAGCACTTATGCCGCTTACCGGCGCGACAACGCCAATGGTGCGGCGGGCCGAGCGACCTATGTGATCGACCTTGCAACCCGGCGCTGGAACGCTGAGCAGATGGCACGCAAACTCGCTGGCCAGGGCATCCAGGTGTTTCGCAGCGATGGCCCCTCGAGCGCCTGTGGCAAGCAATACAATCGCGGCTATCTCGCCGTTCCTCAAGCGCAGCCGGCCGCGCGTCTGGTGCGCAGCCTCCTGGACAAAGACACGCCTTTGCCGCGCGATTTCATCAACGCGCAGGAACGGCGACGTGATGCGGATTTGCCGCATGAGCTCTATGACGTGACAGCATGGTCTGTCGGCCTGATGTCTGGCGTAGATGTGTCGGTATGCGGCTCTGCAGTGAGTGGTACGCCAGTGGCTGCCGATGCGCCGATTGCTTCGGTGGCGGAGGGCTCAGGCGCTTTCGGGATTGCCGTTCCATGGACGGACAGCGGTCAGGCGAGGCTGGTCACGCTCGCTATCCGCGAAGGGTTGATCGGGCGCGCCACGGACGAGGCCTTTGTCATGCAAGGGCGCACTTTTGAGCGCGGGACAGTCGTCTTTGCAGCACGAGCCAACTCGCCCGAGAAGATGGCCCGCCTGGCCGAGCTCGCGCGCGAAGTGGGCGGGCACACCGTGGCGCTTGAAAGCAGCTGGACTGATGATGGCCCCAATCTGGGCAGCAGCGCCTTCGCCCGCATCAATCTTCCGCGTGTCGCGATGGCATGGGACGATGGAGTTTCACAGCTGAGCGCTGGCGCGACCCGATTTGTGCTCGAACAGCGCTTCGGGCTGCCAGTCGTCCCCATTCGCGCGAACCGCTTTGGCCGCGCGGATCTTTCAGAGTACGACGTTGTGATCATTCCCAACGGGGCGCCAGCGGGCGCTATGGGCCCCTCAGGCCTATCCAATATCGCCAGGTTTGTGCGGGCAGGCGGTGTGCTCGTCACGATCGAAAACGCCATGCGCGCCTTCACGCGCGGCGATAACGCGCTGCTTTCCTTGAAACGCGAAGCGGCCTTGGGCAGCGAGCCAGGCGGCCGCGAGGATACCAGCGGCGGGCCGACCGAAGCCACCGAGATCAGCAGCGAGGCCGAATATCGCGCAGCGATTGAGGATGAGAATGCCCTGCCTGATACGCTGCCCGGCGCTCTGCTCAACACGGTCGCTGACACCGAGAGCTTCCTGTCAGCGGGCTATGATGAAGGGGCCATCGTGCTTGCCAGTGGATCGCAGATCTTCGCGCCGCTAGACCGCTCGCAGGGCTCCAACGTCCTGCGCTTCGCCGGCGCTGAGAACCTCGTGGCGAGCGGCTATGTATGGGAGGAAAACCAGCGGCAAATGGCATTCAAACCCTACATGGTCGCACAGCCGTCTGGTCGCGGCCTGACCATTGGTTTTGCGCATGATCCCTCGACGCGAGGCTATCTCGACGGGCTTGATCTGCTTCTGGCAAACGCCGTTTTGATCGCCCCGTCACGCATCCGCTAGTCAGACGCGTTCCACGAACCCCTACCACTCGGTAAAACCCTGCTTGCGCAGCTATGATCCGTCGTGATATCTGCCTTACCGAGTGGTAGGGGAATCGCCATGGATCGCAAAACCGAGCTTTCGTTGATGGACGAGCTGATCGCGCTCAAACGCGCGAAACGGCCCTTTTTGGATGAGACCCAACGGGTCGATCGCGGTCGCCAACTACGCGCGCGAGGAGCGCTTCGCCGCCGAGCGCGCAACGATACTTCAGCGTCTGCCCCATGTCGCCGCGCATTGCAGCGAATTGGTGGAGCCGGGTGCCTTCCGCGTTATTGAACTGAAGGCCTCCCCGTTTTGCTGACCCGCGACAAGGATGGAACCGCGCGCGCCTTCCTCAATGTCTGTCGCCACCGTGGTGCACGCCTCGTGAGCGAAGACGAAGGATGCAAACACCGCTTCACATGCCCGAACCACGCCTGGACCTTTGGCAGCGATGGCGCGCTTGTTGGCGGCCCGCACATGGAAAGCGGCTTTCCCGATATCGACAAAGCGCAAAGTGGCCTCGCGCCCCTGCCAACGCACGAATCCATGGGCTTGATCTGGGTGGTTCCGAAGACCGGCATGGCGTGCGACATCGAGGCGTATCTGGAGCCCATGCGGGCTGACTTCGCCGCGCTCGATCTGGCCAGCCACGTAATTGTCGCGCAGGACACGATCGAAATCGCAGCGAACTGGAAAATCCTCGTTGAGGGCGGCATCGAAGCCTATCACTTCAAGATCGCGCATCGAGATACGATCGCGCCGTTCTTTGAAGATAATCTTTCAAGCTACACCGTCTTCGCGCCGCATATGCGCTCCATTTTGCCGCGCGCGACCATGGCCAAGCTTGATCGGGCAACGCGCGACGCCTGGCGCGTGCGCGATCATGCCAACATCCTCTACACCTTCTTCCCGACAACGCAGTTTCTGGTCCAGCAAGACCATGTTGTGATGATCACCAGCCGCCCGCTCGCAGCAGATCGCACCGCCTTGCGCATCGCGACGCTGGCCCCACTGGCAAACGCAGATGACGCAGAGCACTGGCAGCGCAATCACGCGATCACCCGCACGACCCTCGATGAGGATTTCGCGCTTGGCGAGGGGATCCAGACAGGGCTTGCAAGCGGAGCAAATTCCCACCTGACCCTTGGCCGTTTCGAAGGCGCTCTAACCAAGTTCAACGCGATGGTTGACGCTTATTTGCAAGAGGATCAGGGTCACGCATCATGAGCGAAGCTGAACTCGACCCTCGATTTCATCCAGCCGCTGGAGGGCTTGTCCCGCATATGGGGATCACCCTGGTCGCCGAAGGGGACGGGTGGCTCGAAGCGCGCATGCCGATCACCGCAAATCACCTGCGCTCCGGAGCAAACGCGCTGCATGCGGCAAGCATGATCGCGCTCGCGGACAGCGTGTGCGGATTTGCTGCGGGCAATGTCCTACCCGAAGGCGCGCGCGGCTACACAACGATTGAGCTCAAATCGAACTTTGTAGGCACAGCGAGCGATGGGGTCCTGCTCGCCCGGGCGGATGCAGACCATCTCGGCCGCACAACGCAGGTCTGGCGCTCAGTGGTGACGCATGAGGAGACTGGACGAACGCTGGCGCTCTTCCGCTGCACGCAGCTGATCTTGTCAGACTAGGCGCAGCTTAGCAGCCCTGACCGCACTCGATCAGTCGCCGGATCTGCTCGCGCAATTCGATCGGAAAACGCTCGCCAATCTCGCCAAACTCGCTCTCGCCATACATGCGGCTGAGGGTCGGGCCAGAGATCGCGAAATACTCAATTGCCCCGAGCATCTGATAAACGCTTGCGAACTTTTGTGCCGTTGGGATCGCCTTCAGGCCGTCCACTTGATCCAAGGTCGAGACGATCTCATCGAGGAAAGGCTTGAGATACCAATCCTTGGCGTTCTCGGCACGGGCCTGATTATCCAACAATTCGCGCATAAGCACTCTGGTATCCAACGGGCGCTCACGCGCTTCTTTATAGATACTCATGATCATGAATTCGAATTGTTCAACAGGTCCAGAGCCCGCAGCGCGGCCTGTGCGCATGGCAATATCAAGCCGCGCCGTGATCCGCTTGAGCACTTCGGCGTAGAGGTCTTCTTTGCGCCGGAAGTAATAAAGGAGCGCTTGCTTAGTCAAACCAAGCTCGCCCGCGATTTGCGCGATGCTGGCGCCATAAAAGCCCCGCTCGGCAAATTGGCTTAGCGCAGCTGCCAGTAATTGTTCGCGCGTATCATCACGCGGCGTGGTCATCTGTCCCATGCGATCCCTTAATCGGCGATCCGGCAGAACTCTCCACCAAAAAAGCCGAGCGGCGAGTGTCCTCCCGCTTGTTCAATCCCAACCACTTGACCAAAAATCATCGTGTGGTCCCCGGCAGGATAGAGGGACCAACGCTTGCATTCAAGGTAGCCAAGGCTGCCTTTGACTACAGGGAGCCCGCCGAGCCCCAATTCGAAGTCTTCCGGTTTGCGCTCAGCGTTTCCGCGCGAAGCGAAACGGCGCGCCAGATCACGCTGATTTTGCGCAAGAATGCTGACAGCAAAGACATCGGCCTGTGTATAGGCCGCAAACTGCGTTGAGCTGTTTTGAATGCTCCATGAAACCAGCATGGGCTCGAGCGAAACCGATACAAATGAGTTCACTGTCATGCCAAGAGCGGCTTCGTCAGGCGATTGGCCGGGCACGGAAATGACACACACACCTGTCGCAAACTGCCCCATCAGCGCGCGAAAGTCTGCCGGATCGATGCGATCTTGCGTCATTGTGTTCGGCAAAGCTTCGGGCACTTAAATCTCCGGGCGCGGGCAACAGACCTTCGTCGCCCAGAGCCATATGAGGATGAGAGGCGAAAAGTCCAAGTGACGCAGGCACCTCATCGGTTAAGCGCAAACGCACAGCTTGCCCAGTAAGCGCGCGATAACAGGATTTGATCCCCACTACGTGCCTTTTCGGGCACTCATGCACCTTTTGCACGTTTACGGGTCAAACGGGGTGCGTCCGCGCCGCGAAGTCAGCTTTGCTTGGAGGGTTTAGATGATTGATCGGGTCGGAGACGCACTCAAGGACTTCCTGAAACAGGAGAGCGCGGGTGGTATCGTGCTTATTGCGTCTGCTGCGCTCGCCCTTATTGTCGCAAACAGCCCGCTTGCCCCGGCTTACTTCGACACACTCGATACCAAGCTGAACCTGTCCTATGGCGCGTTCGAGATCAATAAGCCCCTGCTTTTGTGGATCAATGACGGGCTGATGGCGATCTTCTTCTTTCTCATCGGTCTCGAGGTGAAGCGCGAAGTTCTGCAAGGCCAGCTCTCCAGCTGGGACAAAGCCTCGCTTCCCCTGGTTGCAGCGATTGGCGGAATGGCCGTGCCTGCGCTCGTCTTTGTCGCCTTCAACTACAACGAGCCCGCCAATATCAACGGATGGGCGATCCCTGCGGCCACCGACATCGCCTTTGCGCTCGGTATCCTCTCGCTGCTCGGCCCACGCGTCCCGGTGGCGATGAAAGCGCTGCTGCTGGCGATCGCGGTGATTGATGATATCGGCGCGATTACTGTGATCGCTTTGTTTTATTCCGGAGAGATCAAGGGAGACATGCTGGTCGGCGCGGCGATTACGTTTGCCGCGCTTGTGGCGATCGCGCGGCTGCGCCTCGCATCCGGGATGCCTTACATCATCCTGACTGTGATCCTGTGGGTCTTCGTGCTCAAATCGGGCGTCCATGCGACGCTTGCCGGAGTGGCCGCGGGCATGACCATCCCGATGACAGCGCGCAACGGCGCACCGCTGCTTGAGAACATGGAACACACGCTGCACAAATGGGTGGCTTTTCTCATCATCCCGATCTTTGGTTTTGCCAATGCCGGCGTTACCTTGCTTGGCCTGTCGCCAACGGACCTTATCGCCCCCTTGCCGCTGGGGATCGCGCTCGGCCTTCTGATCGGCAAACAGATCGGGATTGTCGGCATGGCTTGGATCGGTGTGAAAGCAGGGTTTGCCACGCTTCCGGATGGTGTTGGCTGGCGCAAGATTCACGGCCTTTCGCTCCTGGCGGCAATCGGCTTCACCATGAGCCTGTTTATCGGCAATCTTGCATTCGATGACCCGGCGCAGGTTGACGCTGTCAAACTCGGCGTGCTGGCGGGATCGCTTGTTGCTGCGCTTGGGGGGTTCTTCCTCATTCGCGCCGCTTTGCCCGATGAGATCGCGCCAGAGGCTCAAGACAAGGTAAGCACTCGACCTCAGCCCGCCGAATAACCGCTCTTCAAAGACTTATCTGACGAGAGGCAAATCATGGCCGAACCCGCCGCGCGATCCGTGCGCGTAAACGGCACGAAACTGGGCTTTTGGGAGTGGCGCGGCAAGCCGGGCAACAATGAGCCTGTGATGCTCTTTGCGCACGCGACCGGCTTTCACGCGCGCATGTTCGATCGCATCATAGCGAAATTTCCCGAGCGTCGCGTCATCAGCGTCGATATGCGCGGGCATGGCCGATCAGAAGGTGGGCCGGTCGATAGTTGGCTGACGCTGACGAGCGAGATGGCCGGTGTGCTGGACCAGCTGCGGATTCGCCGCGCGGTGGGGATTGGGCATTCGATGGGCGCACACGTCCTGGCGCAGGCCGCCGCCGATGCGCCTGAGAGTTTTTCGCGCCTCGTGCTGTTTGATCCGGTGATCATGGAGCCGGAGTTTTACGCTCAGGATGGCGCGCTCTTCCCGGCCGATGCACCGCATCCAGCAATCCGTCGCAAACGCGATTTTCCAAGCGTGGAGGCGATGATGGAGCGCTTTGAAGCGCGCGACCCCTACAAACTCTTCGCACCCGATGTGTTTGCCGATTATTGCCGCTATGGCCTTGCCCAGCGCGAGAATGGCGAAGGATTTGAGCTCGCCTGCTCGCCTGAAATGGAAGCCAGCATTTACGGATCGAGCCGCAGCAACACAGGCATTCTGGACGCGGTCAAACGGATCGAAGTGCCCACCTTGATCGTCCGCGCACAGCGCACCACGCTCAACGATTTCAAGAGCTCGCCTACCTGGCCCAAGCTCGCCAATCTGATCCCCAAGGGTAAGGATCTGGACCGGCCTGACCGGACCCATTTTCACCCGTTTGAAGACCCCAATGATGCAGCCGCGATCATCGCCAAGGCGATAACGAGCTAGGGGCGGCGAGCTCAGTTATCACGCTGCTTTCGCAGCTGCGAGCAGATCATTAAGATCATCGCGCGCGGTCGCGATTTCGGACAGGCGCGAGCGGCGCAGATTGCGCGCCAAAGTGCTCGCGATCCCGCCATAAAATTGCAGCAGTGCCTCGCGCAGCGGATTGTCCGCCGCAACCGAACGAGCGAGCCACACCGCAATACCATGCGCTCTTGTCAGCGCTTCGCGGGGAACATCGCCGGGGGCCCGCTCCAATGCAAACAGCGCTTGGCTAAGCGCGGTGACCGCTTCTTCGAGACAGATACGCGTGAGGTCTGAGGCCGCTGAAGCTTCGATGCGTGCATCGAGATCAACCCGGCGATAGGCAGAAGCGGCATTCTCACTGAGCGTTTTCATCGAGCGCACCTTCCTTGTTTAGGAGTCCGAGAGTTCGAACTGCTGGCGAATGAAGTCGAGCGTCGATTGCGAGGTTGCGATCGCGCTTTCCGCTGCGGTCAGATCACGCGTCAGTCGGGCACGCAGGTTTTCTTGCTGCTCGGCAATGCGCGCGAGGCGTTCATCATTGCCATCGCACCGCCGTCGGTGCGCGGTGTGGGCACCGGGGGCGGCTTCAAGCTGCAATTGCGCGAAACCGAAAGCGCGGACATGCGCCGTGTGCTCAATTCCGCCTACGCGATCATGGGCAG
>JBCBOW010000067.1:0-7671 GCA_039821045.1 Pseudomonadota bacterium | reverse complement strand
GGATGTCATCAACATCTTCTTGACGAACGCCTTGGGCGAAACTCTCGAGGAGTTTTCCCATGATCAACGCCGTTTCACCTTCGATCGGCTGACAGCATCGGGGCCGCGACGCCTGGTCGAAGGGCCGATGTGGGCCTTTATCGATTGGGTCATGGATGAATGCGCTGGATTGGAGATGTGCCGCCGCCTGCGCGCTGATCCTCGCACCAGCGAGGCGCATATCACCATGGTGCTCGAAGAAGACGACGCCGAAGATCGCCGCCGCGCGCTAAGGGCCGGGGCGGATGATTACATCGTCGGCCCGCTAACCCGCACAGCCGTCCTGGACCGCGTAATGGCCTTGCAATCGCGCAGTGGAGAACGCCATGCAACCCGGCGCTTTGAGCTCGGCGATCTGGCGATTGACATGGCAGCGCTTCAAGCGCGTTGGGATGGTGAGCCGATCATGCTGCGCCCCAACGAGTTCCGTTTGCTGCGCTTCTTCGCGGAGAACCCCAACCGGGTGCTTAGCCGCGATGATCTGATCAACGGGCTTGGCAAACGCGAACCGCCGATCGATGAGCGCACGGTTGATGTTTGGGTCGGGCGTTTGCGCCGCGCGATCAAGGCGGCTGGCGGTGGCAATCCGCTGCGCACCGTCCGCTCGATGGGTTATGTCTTCGATCTACCCTGAGGCAGCCTGAGGCTTCTCTACTGGGTGCGGACAGCGTCAGCGTCGGGTGTCGATTGGCTTGCGCGACCAATGTAGCGATGCTCTTTCCTACTCACCAGCAATTGCGCTAGCCGAGCCCTCAGGCAACAAATACGCCGGGCAGCTTCCCCACAAGCAAAAAGGCCGCCCTCATTGCTGAGTGCGGCCTTTATTTCGTTGTTAGGGGGCTGATCAGAATTCAGCGCTGATGCCGAATGAGAAGATCGTGCCCACTTCAAAGGTGTTGATCTCGATGCGACCAGTTTCGTTTTCCTGGAATTCGAAATTGTCGCGGCCAAAGATGTTGCGAACTTCGAAGGAGAGCTCCAGCGGAAGGCCCAAGGAACCAAACTCCGAGCGCGCCACAAAGTCCACGCGCAGGCCTGGATCTTCGACAACGTCCGGATTGAAGAAACCGCGAGTGGTAACGCGCTCGCTGGCATAGCTGAACAGTAAGAAGGCCTGCTGGACCTTCTCAAAGTCCTCGATGCCCAGCTGCACGTTCAGGAGGTGATCGGACTGACCCACGAGCGGCGCGCCATCTTCAAAGACGGTGAACGCAGCAACATCGCCGAACTGCGGGGTGATGACCCGCGTTTCGGAATCTTGCGGAATGTCGAGCTGCGAGTCGGTGTAGGTGTAGTTGGCGATGATCAGAAGATCCTTGGTCTCGAAGAAGCTCCCGCCAAGCGAGGAGAGATCGAGGCCGTAGACCAGCTCAAGCTCGGCACCGAACAGCGTTGCCGCCGGCGCGTTCGCAAAGGTGGTGTTGAGATCAGCACCGGCCACCGCGAGGACGATCGGCTCGATCGGCTCTTCGATGTCCTTGTAGAAGCCCGCGAGGCTGACGCGGTTCTTACCGCCCAGATAGTACTCAGCGCGCGCTTCAAAGTTGGTCAGCTCACTGTCGATCAACTGGCTGTTACCCGTAAAGATACGGTTGGATTCCGGATCGAAGTAGAACTGTTCGATCAGCTCGCGGAACTGCGGACGCGCAATGGTGCGCGATGCCGCGACACGAAGCTGAAGATCATCAACCGGCTCCCAGGTGATCGTCGCACCGGGAAGGAAGTAATCGTTGTTCAGGTTCGTAGTCGGGACCGGAATGTTCGGGTTGAGCTCGAATGTCGGGTCAGCGACAACGACCTGCTCTGCGTCCTCGTAGCGAACGCCCGCTTCGATCGTAATCGTGTCGGTCGGGAACCAGCGGCCCTGCAAATAGGCGGCGTGAACTTCGAGCGCAGCATCGAAGACCGGGAAGAGGTTCGGGTCACGAACTGCAACCTGGAAGCCGGCAATGGACGCGCCGTTGATGATGTCACCGGGCGGGCGCAGACCGAGCACAGCCGCCGGGAAGTCCACCTGGTCAGCGCCAAAGGTCGGATCATTGTCCGGCGAAATCAGCGGCTGAAACTGGCGGCTCGATGCGCGGCGATCGGTGTCCGAATAGGCATAGCCCACCGTGATATCGAAGCTATCGATGCCCTTATACTGAAGGTCGATACCGCCAGCATAGTTCTCTTCCTGAAGGTCATCAAAGGTGACCCCGCTGCCGTCGAAGTCGTTGTTACCATCGAAATAGGCAACAAAGTTCGAACCCAGCACGTTGATGAGCGCATCATCGGGAAGGTTGGGGTTGTTCTCGTTCGAGCGAGCGTAGATGATCTCGGAGTTGAACGGCGCTTCGCGGTCGGTGCGCGCGTAGCCAAGGCGGGTGTCGAGTTCGAAATTGCCATCACCAAATTCGAATTCGCCAACCAATTGGCTGTCGATCAGCTGACGTTCAAACCAGGCGGTGCGCTGGATCAGCAGATCAGCGTTGTTACCAAGGTTAACGTTGTTCCCCTCAGCCAGACGCGCCGTTTTCAAGCTGTCGCGGATGTAGAGGTTGGTCCAGCGGATCGTGTTCTCGCCAAAATCGAGACCAAAGCTCAGAAGACCGTTCACCAGGGTGTTTTCATCGGTGATGAAGTTGGTGAAGTCTTCGGTAACCGCAGAAAGGTTGTCCAAGCTCGCGGCCTGCGTTTGAACCGAGCGATTACGGCGCTCGTTTGAAATGCCAGCCGATGCAATGATCCCGAGATAGGTGCCATCGCCCACTTCGAAGCTCAGACCGCCCGAGATGTTGCCCGAGAAGTTGGGCGCGAGGTTTTCGATCCGCTGCAGGGTCACCAGGTTGGTCGGGAACAGCTGGGCTGCGATCCCTTCCTGCGTCAGTTGACCCGACGTCGACGGATTGAGCGACAGCGGGAGCGAAGTTGCGTTCTGACCGCTATCAAACAGCGCCTGAATGTTCGAGGGAACATCGCGGTTGCCGTTGTCAAAGCCGAACGAGTCGAACTCTGAACCAAAGTAGGTCAGCCCGTTTTCGAACGTCGTCTCGGTGTCAATGTCACCGCTGACGGAGATCTTGAGGAAGTTCTCGGTCGGGATGGCCTGTGTCGTCAGGTTGATGACACCGCCGCCAAACTCACCGTTGTAGTTGGCTGAATAGGTCTTCTGGACGAGCGATGACGAAATCACGCTGGTCGGGAAGATATCGAGCGGAACAACGCGGCTGAGCGGTTCCGGGCTCGGAAGAGGGAGACCGTTGAGCAAGGTCAAAGAGTAGCGATCACCCAAACCGCGCACAAACACGCGGCCATCGCCAACCACGCTCAGACCCGTCACGCGCGAGAGTGCGCCGGCGATATCGCCTTCGCCGGTCCGCGCGATGTCTTCAGTGGTAAGAACGTTCAGCACTTGCCCTGAGGCGCGCACTGGGTCCCGATTACGCCGTCCGGTAACAATGATGCTACCACCGGGAACCGAAACTTCAGCCTCGTCAAACTCATCGTCCTGAGCAGGGTCAAGACCATCCACGTCATCAAGCAATGGATCGGCCTGGTCGTTGCCAGCGCTATCCTGTGCATGAGCGAGTGTGGGAAAGGTGAGCGAACTGGTGAGAAGCAGCAACCCTGCCAGGCGCGTGCCGATCGACATAAAGCTAGACCCCCTCATATATAGGTCTTGAAATTCACTAGGCCTTTGCAGCCTACGTAAAGACGTAAGAGGCGCCGCGCAGATCACGGCGCCTCTCGCGTTTCAATCAGCGATTATCAGCCTTCGCCTTGGCGGATCGGCAACGACGAGCAGTTGTTGCCTGAGCCAAAGTCGATCGTGGCCGAGTCGCAGGTCCAACCCTGGAAGCGCGTATCGGCAGCGCTCGAAATCGCACCAACAAAGTCGGTGGTGGAGAAGAAGCTCGAGAGCGACGTCGGGTCGGTCACAGTCGTGCCGCTGGCATCGAAGAAGAAGTCGTTGGCGAAAGTGATCGTGGCGTTGAACGTGTTGTTCGAACCAGCGTTAACCACCGCCTCAGCATCTGCAACGTTGGGCGAGTCGTCACCGTCGAGGGTAGCAACCGCATCAGCGGGGCATTCTGCAACGATCGAGTTGAACGTTGAGCCAGCGTCGATCGAGACCTGCTCGTTGAATGCGAAACATTCAGCGCCGTTTGCCTGGATCACACCGTTAACGAGGTTGATCTGAGCGCCACCGCGCAGGTTGACCACTTCGTCCGTGCCCGAAGTCTGGATGAACGTGAAGTTCGAGACGTTCAGAACGGTCTGCGGAGTGACGGTCGTCGTGAAGTCTTCCGACGGGCTGTCGAGCTCGATGCTCGTGTCGCCAACGTCAGCTTCGCTGGTGACACGCTGAGCAATCAGCACGTTCTGAACAGCAGCGATCGAACCAGTGTCAACGTCGAGCGAGTCATCGCCCGCGCCGATGATGGCTGTCGTGTCGATGTTAACAACGCCGCCGAAGAACTCGAGACCATCATCGCCGCTGTTGAACGACTGGATGTTCTGCAGGTTGGTGCCATCACCAATGCCGCCTGCGGTAAGCGACTGAAGTTCGCTGCCCGATGCGAAGGTGAAGCCCGAGTAGCGGATCTGAACGAAGCTGAGCGAGCCTGAGCTGTCGCCGTTATCGGTGCCGCCGAACGGAATGTTTTCGGCGATACCTTCAAGCAGCTGCTCGCAGTCTTCGCCGTCGGGAAGAACGCCCGTTGCCGAGTTACCGCAATCCGAAACCGGAGCGCGGCCGAGCAGCGTCACGCCGCCCCACTGGTTGTCCGATTCGTCAGTTGCAACGCCGATGACGTTGTCGCGGCTGGTGAAGATGATCGGCGCGCTTGCGGTGCCGTCAGCGTCAAGTTCGTTGCCGCGGTTGACGTTGAAGAACGCCTGGCCGGTGGCAGCATAAAGGATCACACCCGGATCGATCGTCAACGTGACCGCAGTGCCGGTGCTGTCGAAGCCCTGATCGGTGCCGACATCAACGCGGCCCGAGAAAGCGTAAAGAACGCCGGCGACGAACGGCAGAGCGTCGTCCGTGTCAAACAGCTGCGGAACTTCGCAAACGCGATATTCGCCGGTCGGGCCGGTGATCGTGCCTTGGTCGGTAAGACCGCCGGTCGATGCGATACCCGGGCATGATGCTGCCGGCGTCACGAGACCGCTCGAAGCCGGCGGCGAAGCTGGCGGCGCGTTCGTCACATTGTTGCTGTCGTTGACTGAGTTATCGCTCATGTCATTGATGATGATGTCGCCCGAAGTGCCGGGTGAAACGATTTCGTCGGCGCCGCAGCCAGCCAGTGCAACAAGGCTGCAACCCAGAACGAGAGTGCGTTGAATATTTTTCACAGCGTGCGGTCCCCTCAAAAACCGAAGAATCAAAAAAGCGCGAGAATGGTTGCGCTGTCGCAGCGCTAGGGACGCAACATGACAGAATTCTTGCAGTATTTCCGATAATCGAGATTTGCCGGTATTTGACGTTCAATTGACAAATATGACAAGCTTGACCGTTGTATGTTAGTCACAGTTAAGGTGAAGCGGTCACGAAAACCATCAGAAGTTTAGCGTCTTAGCCTGATAAATGACGAATAAATTACATTATTACATTTATGTTGCAATCAGCGGGGACCCCCGCGAAACTCCTATCAATCAATCGAAAGGAGAAAACCATGATTGTAACCTTTGTAGCGCTGCTCATGACAAGCGCGTACGCTCCGAATGCGGCATCTGAGGTCTCTTCAGCATCGCCCCAAAAGGAAGAGCAAACCGACCTTTCTTCGAAGGAAATCGCGGCCGGAGATGCGAGAATTGCAATTGAACAGCTCGAGCGTCAGCTTGAACGCGATCCCGCGGATCCAGCACTCCTGATCAATCTCGGGATCGCTCATGCGCATGCTGGTGATGATGAACTTGCAAAAGCTATGTTTGAGCGCGCCATGACTAGCCCTGACCCGATTACTTTGGAAACGGCCGACGGGAAGCTTGTTGATTCGCGGCGGTTGGCGCGCAGAGCGATGAGAATGCTTGCCAAGGGCAAATTTTCGCTGGCTACCCAATAATAGAACGCCGCGTCCAAAGCGGCTCGCCCGGCGAAGGCAACCTTGCCCCGCAGCGAGCATCGCGACTTGTGCTTTGGGCGCATCTTGAAGCGAGGGGCTGTTTGCTCAGCCGCTCGCTTTATTATCCGGGAACATCCCAATGCCGATCTGTCGCAACTAGGGCTCGGCGCGGCGATAGAAGTGTGGATTTGCAGACACGCTAGGAACCTCATTCACGCTACTGTCACCTCCTTGTCATTTACGCTAGACATGGCGTGGGGCTCCGGAGGGCGTATTTATGATTCTCGCGGCCGCGAGGCATGTCGATAAGGCTTTTGGCCTTTGTGCTTTGGCGCTCATGAGCGCCGCGCCCGCGCATGCCGACGTTATGGTGATCGATGATGAGGGCGCTCGCTGGGTTGCCGGCGGCCTTGTCGCGCCCAGCGCTGATCCGCTCGCACCCACTTCAGGCGCCAACGCGAGCGATGGCAGCATCGATCTCAATGCAGTCATCGTGCCCGATGGGGCGATGGCCAACGCCGCGATGAACGCAGCCGGCATACCCACTCAATATGCAGCGAAGATCGCAGAGCTTAGCCAGCGCTTTGATCTCAGCCCAAGCCTGCTCGAAGCGGTGGTTTGGCAGGAAAGCCGCTGGCGTGCGAACGCTGTCAGCCATGCGGGCGCGCGCGGCCTTGCACAGCTCATGCCGGGCACGGCGCGCGATCTGGGCGTTAATCCAGACGACCCGATGGAAAATCTTGAGGGGGGGGCGCGTTATCTTCGCGAGCAGCTTGATCGGTTCGATGGCGATCTGGAAAAGGCTCTCGCGGCCTATAATGCGGGGCCCGGTCGGGTCATTCGCGCGGGTGGGGTGCCCAATATCCGGGAAACCAAGCTGTACGTTGCGGCCATAATGGGACGGCTTGCAAGCCATGCGCGTCCAAGTGGGCAGTAGAGAGCGCTGGCAGCTGAAAGAGCGTACACATCATCACGGCCCTGTATTAAATTGATAGATTGCCCAAGAGTTTGAGGACACCAGACGATTCCATGACTTCACTTACACGCTTGCCTGTTCGCCTCATCGCGATGTTGATTGTTTTCCTCACCCCGAGCCTGGCGTCAGCGCAGCAGGTCGCTGATCCGCAAGGCGCGGGCCCCGTGGTCAACGCGCTCGCCTGGTTGCAGGGGACCCTGCTTGGCACCGTTGCAACGACAGTCGCAGTCATGGCGGTCGCCGCGATTGGCTTTATGATGCTGACAGGCCGGATGAACTGGCGCTTTGGTGCGACTGTCATCATCGGTGTCTTTATCCTGTTCGGCGCGACCACGATCGTTGCTGGAATTCAGGCAGCGGCAGGATAAGAGCGGGCGATGAGCGATCTTGTCCGCCACCCGGTGCACCGCGCGCTAACCCGTCCGCAGATGTTTGCGGGCGTGACGATGAATTTCTTCATCATCAATCTGATGGTGACGACCATCGCGTTTTTGATCCTCAAAAGCTTTTGGATCATCCCCGTGCCGATTATCATGCACTTGATCGGTTATTTTGCATCCCTGCGCGAACCGCGTATCTTTGACTTGTGGATCACCAAGGTCTCGA
>JBCBOW010000066.1:0-7751 GCA_039821045.1 Pseudomonadota bacterium | reverse complement strand
GATGAACGACAGCGAACCGCTTCAGCACGCGCCCAAGCCAGCCGAACACCCTTTGCAAAGCGGCGCTTCTCGGATCGGCTGAATTGTACGCAACAAAAACGCAACGCCGCGCGCCCAAGTCACACGCGCGGCCCCTCGCGATAGTACAAATAGACTATTGCCATTGCGACCAATCTGCTTTGTTTGATGGTGCACGGATCAAGAGACGGGACACGATACAAGACGACCAATGGTCACGCTTGACTGCGCTCTGCGAGAGCTGCTCAAGTATCCTGATCCGTATGGTCGCAGCTCAACATCTATTTGGAAAAAGCCGACAAGCACGCTCAACGAAGCCTGAAATCAGAGCTAGGCGTAGGGCGTGTTATATGCTTAATACAGTGCATTAACAAACTTGAAACCGACAGGAGCCCCGCCATGTTTGCCCGATCCGCTTTAAACCGACTGCTGGCCGCCAGCGCGCTTGCAGCCACCCTGGCGATACCGCAGGCCGCCTTTGCTGATGCCCATACGGACAAATCTGGAGCAGAAATGACCAAACCGCTTGCCGATTATCCTCTTATCCCGCGCGATGCTCTGTTCGGCAATCCGACCCGCGCGCAAGGGCGCCTGAGCCCCGATGGCAAGTATCTCAGCTGGCTTGCGCCTAAAGATGACGTGCTCAATATCTGGATTGCTCCGCGTGAGGACATGAGCGCGGCCAAAGCCGTCACCAGCGCAACAGATCGCCCGATCCGCAGCCACTTCTGGTCACCCGATGGCAAAAGCGTGATGTATATTCAGGACAAGGGCGGCGATGAAAACTTCCTGCTCTACAGGATCGATGTTGCAACCGGGGAAGAGACAACGCTGACCCCGTTTGAAAACACCCGGGTGCAGATCATCGGCTCTTCGGAAACGATCAAGGACAAGATCCTCGTAGGCCTCAACAATCGCAATGCGCAGTTTCACGACGTGCACAAGCTCGATCTTAACACCGGTCTGCTTGAGATGGTCTACCAAAACGATAGCTACGCCGGCTTCATGGCCGATGACAGCCTGACGCTGCGCATGGCGCTGCGCCAAAACGAAGCGGGCGGCACCGACTATTTCAATATCGCGGATGGGACGGTTGAGGAAGAGCCGTTTGAGACGACTGCGATGGAAGATTCGCTGACGACCAGCCCTTCAGGCTACACCACCGATGGCTCGATCCTCTATTGGATTGACAGCCGCGGGCGCAACACCGCCGCGCTTTATGCGCAAGACACATCGACCGGCGAAAAGACGCTGATCGCAGAAGACGACAAGGCGGATCTGGGCGGCACCATCCGCGATACCAAGACAGGTGAGGTGCAGGCCTATTCGGTCAATTATCTCACCAACACCTGGACCGCGATTGATCCGGATATCAAGGCCTCGCTCGATTGGCTCGATACCCAGCTTGATGGCGAATATGGCATTTCCAGCCGCACCGATGATGACACGATGTGGATCGTGTGGAACGATCCGCTTACCGCGCCTTCGCAAAGCTTTATCTATGACCGCGAGGCCAAAGCGCTGACCCCGTTTTACGTCACCCGGCCCGAGCTTGAAGGCGCGCCGCTCGTTAAGATGCACCCGCAAGAAATCACCAGCCGCGATGGGCTCACGCTGCCCTCTTATCTTACGCTTCCGCCCGGTTCTGACAGCGATGGTGATGGCCGCCCGGAAAAGGCGGTGCCGATGGTGTTGCTTGTCCATGGGGGTCCGTGGGCGCGCGATGGCTATGGCTTCTCCAGCACCAGCCAATGGCTCGCCAATCGCGGCTATGCCGTGCTGCAAGTGAATTTCCGCGGCTCGACAGGCTTTGGCAAAGACTTCCTCAATGCCGGGAACAAGGAATGGGGCCTCAAGATGCACGATGACCTCATCGATGCGACCCAGTGGGCGATTGATGAAGGCATCACCGGCAAGGATCAGGTTGCGATCATGGGCGGCTCGTATGGCGGCTATGCAACGCTCGCGGGCCTCGCTTTCACGCCGGAGACCTTCGCCTGCGGCGTCGACATCGTTGGCCCGTCAAACCTTGAGACGCTGCTCGGCACTATACCGCCCTATTGGGCGCCGCTGGTGAAGATCTTCCATGAGCGCATGGGCGATCCGAACACCGAAGAAGGCCTCGCCCTGCTCAAAGCCGCCAGCCCGCTCTACAAGGCAGACAAGATCACCAAGCCGCTCCTGATCCTGCAAGGCGCCAACGATCCGCGCGTGAAGCAAGCGGAAAGCGACCAGATCGTGGGCGCGATGAAGAAGGCGGGCATCCCGGTGACCTATGTCCTTTATCCCGATGAAGGCCACGGCTTTGCCAAGCCTAACAACAACATCGCCTACACCGCGGTCACCGAGAACTTCCTTGCGACCTGCCTTGGCGGACGCAGCGAGCCGATCGGCGATGCTGTGGGTGCAAGCACAGCGCAAATCCTCGAAGGCAAAGAGCATGTCGCTGGCCTTGAAGAAGCGCTCGGCGGTTAACAGCAGCGCTTAGCCCTTGCGGGCGCGCGATGCCCGTGTCACTCCCTCTCCTAACAAAGTTGCGATAAGCAATTCATAGGAGAGGGATCGACATGACCAACGAGCCAATGCGCGCCATTTTCATCACTGGGGGCGGCTCTGGTATCGGACGAGCAGTGGCCCGCCATTTCGCAGAGCGTGGCTGGTTTGTCGGCATTTCCGATATCAACGTCACCGGCATGGAAGATACGCTCGGCCTGATTGAGGGCGGCTACAAATACATGCATCAGCACGATGTGCGCGATCGTGAGGGCTGGGACACCGCGCTCGAAGCCTTCGCAACCGCGGCTGGCGGCCGGATCGATGTGATGGTCAACAATGCCGGCATTGGCACCGGTGGCCCGCTTCACGAGCTTGATGCGGAAGAAATTGACCGCTGCTTGGACATTAATCTCAAAGGCGTGCTCTACGGTGCGCAGGCGGTTTACCCTTATCTTCAAAAGACCGCGCCAGGCTCAGCTCTAATCAACATCGCGAGCGCTGCCGGGATCACCGGCGGCTCCGGCATGAGCGTCTATTCCGCGACCAAGTTTGGCGTGCGCGGGATTGCCGAGAGCCTTGATTCTGAATGGGCGGCAGAAGGGATCAAAGTCGCATCGATCTGCCCCAGCTTTATCGAGACACCGCTGCTTGATGGCACCGGAAACCGCCGCTCAAACGAACCAGTGCGCGATCGGGTGCGCGCCGCGGGGCTGGAGATCACACCGGTTGAAGAGGTCGCCGAGACGGTGTGGCAGGCCGTGCACGGCGATCAAATGCATTATCTCGTGGGCAAGACCGCGCGCAGCCTCAACTTTGCCAAACGCTGGATGCCGGGCCGGGTGCGCAAGCGCAATCGCTCCAGCGCGGCGCTTCTTGGTCGCTGACACTCGGCTTGCGATGACGCTGTTGGCTCAAAGCAGCGCGTCAATCGCGGCGACCATCGTAACATCGCGCGCTGAAAGGGCGCCGCCACTTTTCGGCGCTGCATCATGCGTGGTCAGCGTCACTTCAACGCGGTTATAGACATTGAACCATTCCGGGTGGTGATCATGCGCTTCGGCCAGCAGAGCCACACGGCTCATGAAACCCCAGCTTTCAGAGAAATCGGCGAAGGTGAAAGTCCGCGTGATCGCTGCCCCATCGCGCGCGAGGCTCCAGCTCGGGTGGCTCGCGATCAAGGTGTCTCGATCTGTTTCGCTTAGTGGGGGAATGGACATGAGAAAGTGTAGCTCCTGGCTGACGCATCGGACAAACAATCAACCGGGCGTTCTTGTTCCCACTCAGGTTTCTGCGTAACGCCCCAGGTCATGCCTGGTTCAGATAGTTTACGACTTTTCGCAGACGGTCTTGCGAGCCGGCGAGGAGATCGCCTGTTGTTTCGGGGGCTTAGTCTTGAACTCAAGCCTCACGAAATTCTGCATGTGACCGGCGCAAACGGTGCGGGCAAGACAACACTCATCCGAACGCTGGCCGGGTTGTCAGAGCCTTACACGGGCCATGCCGGGTTTGAAGGAAGCCTCGCGCTGCTTGATGAGCGATTGGCGCTCGAGCCGGAATGGCCGCTAGCGCGGGCGCTGGGCTTCTGGTTTGCGCTCGATGGCGCGGGCGCGGCTGAGGCTGTGATGGAGCGCCTTGCTCTGGCGGATTTGGCGGATGTGCCGGTGCGATATCTTTCCACCGGCCAAAAAAAGCGAGCAGGGTTGGCCCGGCTGATCGGTCAGGATGCGGGAATTTGGCTGCTGGACGAGCCGCTAAGCGGGCTTGATACAAAATCGCAAAGCCTGGTGAGCGCGCTCATCGCAGAGCACGCGCAGGCGGGCGGGATTGTGCTCGTCGCCTCGCACCAGAAGCTTGATGTGCTGGGGCTCAAGACCATGGCGATCGAGGATTATGCGCCAGCTCGTGACGATTACGATGAAGCGGAGCGCGCAGATTTATGATTGCCCGGCTGCTGCGACGTGATCTGGCGCTGTTCTTCCCCTTTGCAGGCGGAGGCGCTGCGCTGCCGGTGGTGTTCTTCATCGCCGTGGCGATGCTCTATCCTTTTGCCGTTGGCCCCGATGCCCCCTTGCTCGCACGCACGGGCGGCGGGGTGATCTGGATCGCAGCCTTGCTGGCAGCGATCCTTCCGCTTGATCGCCTGGTGGCGCGCGACATTGAGCTGGGTGTCTTCGATCAATTGCGCCTGCGCGGGCTGAGCGAAGAAGCCGCGATGATGGTGCGGCTGGTGGCGCATTGGCTAAGCTTTGGCCCACCGCTCATCATTGCGACATTCCCGGCCGCTGCGCTGCTCCAGATCGAAGGCCCGATGTTGCAGATCGTCCTGCTCGGCCTTCTGGCGGGCACGCCGGGCCTTGCCGCGATTGGCTTGATGATCGCCGCTTTGACGGCGAGCCTGCGGGCGGGCGCAGCGCTGTCGGGCTTGCTGCTTATCCCCCTCGCGCTCCCGATCCTGATCTTTGGCGCCGGGGCCTTGGCGCGGGCTGATGCAGCGAGCCTCGGCTTTGTTGCCGCGATCAGTCTGGGCCTCGTTGCGATAACGCCGTTCGCTGCGGGAGCCGCAATCCGCGCTGTGCGTTAAACCCGGTGATGCATGGGACCCTTCAACATCTTTTCGACACCAGCCGCCCGCCGCGCCTGACGCAGCGGACCGCGCACCGCCTGATGGGCCATATCGCTCTGACGCTGTTGGTGTTCACAATTGCAGCATTCGCGCTCAAAGTGGTGGTCCACCCCGAACGCGCTGCGCGCTACACGCCGCTGGTCATTGCTCACGCTTTGAGCATGCTCGCCTGGATGGGCTTGCTCGCGGCCCAAGCCTATCTCGCCGCTGCTCAAAACATGCGCATCCACACCAAGCTGGGCGTGGTTTCCCTTAGTCTGGTCGCGTTTATGAGCGTCACAGGCATGATCGTCGCGATCAACATTGGTCAAGAATTGGGCAGGCCCGAGGTGACCGTGGTCAACATCGCCGCTTTCGTCACCTTCCTGCCGCTTTATGCAGCAGCCTTGGGATTTGCAAAACGCCGCGAGATCCATGCGCACAGGCTTGCCATGCTGATCGGGACTTTGGCGTTCATGACGCCGGTCTACGCGCGAGTGACAGACGTGCTCGGCCTGCCCCCGCAAGTCGCGATAGGCGTGCAGCCCCCGCTGACGATCGCGATCGCGCTGGGGTATGACTGGTGGGTGCTGGGGCGCATATCGAAAGCGGCGCTGGGAATGCTGGCGTTTTCGATCGCGGTGGTGATGGTGATGGTGGGCGTGCTGCTGGTTTGGTTTGTTTAGTCGTACGGCCTCAGGTCAAAGATGCTTCAAAGCACTGTTCGTTTTGCCACGCCCAACGGTCGTTGCTACTGTTGATGGGGAGCCTTAGACGATCGCTCTGAGATCGTTTGCCGCTACAAGTCTTGCTAGGTAGACGAAACTTGGAGGAGCTTGTTGATGCGTAGAGGTCTTCGAAACACTGGGATCGGAATTTTCCTTTTTGCAGCGGCCGCCATTGTTGCGTTATTAACGCCGCTTTCAGTAGATCCAAAATACATATTATTTTTTACCCTACTTCTATTTTTTGTGTATCTCGGAATTGACTATATTTTCTTCAGGCATTCACAAAGTAGGAGGGCGGAAGATGAATAGGCGAGTTTTTTTAGCAGGCTCAACAGTGGCCTTTTTTCTTGAAGCTGACGCAATAGCGTCGGCGTCATCGCAACCTAACAGCGAGATAGATTTTTGGAGGTCGTTTATAGAGACGTTAGATTCGATACGTAATGCCGTAGACGTTTGGTCAGATGAGATAACGAAGGTAAAGATATCAAGGTTTCTCAACTATGTTCAAAGTCCTGTTAGCGATCTCCTCGCCGAGAAAAAGAGAATCGCAGCAGCGCTTGACTCATCAACCTGCAATGGCGACCGTATTGCGATCGTAGCAGACAAAGCCAGCCAACGCATTCCAAATCTAGTCCAAAGACTTGAAGCCTCGATGCGAACCCTAGCAGGAGCGGTAAAGCCCGAGAAAATCCGGGCAGACTCTTTCGTTCTTGTTGATTTGATTAGTGATTTAAGTTACGCAAAAGTATGGGTAGCAGATTTATATAATTATTGCCGACTCACTCCAGTGCAGAAAGCCGCTTTGCGTGAAGAGATAAATGTTTCGATTGCACTTGCCACAGAGGCGCGAAGTCAACTGATTGGCCTTTTAGATGCAATCGATTAAGCTATGACCCGTAGTTGAATTCATTACCCTAGCGTAGGCTTCTTGAGCTGGCTTTTTCAATAAGGCGGCTTGTCCCGCCCCGTCGGGCTTTTGGTAAAAATCTCGTTCCCGGTTTCGGTGATTGCGAGGCTGTGTTCGAATTGCGCTGACAGGCTCTTGTCGCGGGTCACGGCGGTCCACCCATCGCTCAGCACTTTGGCCCAGGGTTTGCCGAGATTGATCATCGGCTCGATCGTGAAGAACATGCCGGGTTTAAGCTCAGGCCCCGTGCCTGCTTTTGCGGCATGGACGACTTCGGGCGCATCGTGGAACAGGCGGCCAAGGCCATGCCCGCAAAATTCGCGCACCACGCCATAGCGATACTGGCGCGCATGCGCTTCGATCGCCGCGCCGATATCGCCCAGCCGCGCGCCGGGTTTGGCCGCTTCAATGCCCAGCATCATGCACTCATAGGTCACATCAACCAGGCGCTGCGCCTTGATCGAAGGCTCGCCCGCGTAGAACATCCGGCTGGTGTCGCCATGCCAGCCGTCCAAAAGCGGGGTCACATCGACATTGAGGATATCGCCATCCTTCAGCAGCTTGGGCCCTGGAATTCCGTGACAGATCACATGGTTGATCGAGATGCAGCTCGAATGCGTGTAGCCGCGATAGCCCAGCGTCGCCGGGACCGCGCCTGCATCAAGCATCATTTCGCGGATTGCTGTATCGATGCTCTCAGTGGTGACGCCGGGGCGCACCATATCAGCGACTTCATCAAGGATGCGCGCGGCCAATTGCCCGGCGCGGCGCATGCTTTCAAAGCCTTCTGCGCTGTGCAGCTTGATAGTGCCGTCACGATAGACGGTCTGCGAGCTCTCGACGGTCTGATATTCTGTCATGCAAGGCCATATAGCGAACCATTCGCAAAAATGCGAGGGGCTGACGAAGAACGCTTTTATCGCCCCCTACTGCGCGGCAAAAGCCTCGCGATATTCGGGTTTCACCGCCGCGATCACAGCGTCGCTCACCGGGAGCTCAA
>JBCBOW010000065.1:0-7810 GCA_039821045.1 Pseudomonadota bacterium | reverse complement strand
ATCTTCACAAGATCGCCTTCGCGAAGGCCGACCTGTTCATAATCAAAGCTCGCATAGCCGCGCGAGATCGACTTCAAGCGATCGTAAAAATCAAACACCACTTCGTTGAGCGGGAGCTCGTAAGTGACCTGCGCGCGGCCACCAACATAGGTAAGCTCGGTCTGGATGCCGCGGCGATCCTGACACAGCTTGAGGATCGCACCGAGATATTCGTCCGGCGCGTAGATCACTGCTTTGATCCACGGCTCCTCGACGATTTCGATGCGGTTCACATCGGGCCAATCGGCGGGGTTGTGAATGTCGGTTGTTTGCGCTTCTTCGGTCTTCGTCTTGGCGAGATGCACGCGGTAGACGACGCTCGGCGCGGTTGTGATGAGATCGAGATCGTATTCGCGGCTCAGGCGCTCCTGGATGATCTCCAAGTGCAAAAGCCCCAGGAACCCGCAGCGAAAACCAAAGCCAAGCGCAGCAGAGCTTTCCATCTCGAACGAGAAGCTCGCATCGTTCAGGCGAAGCTTACCAATGCTCTCGCGCAATTTCTCAAAATCGGCGGCATCAACAGGGAACAGCCCGCAAAAGACGACCGGTTGAACGTCTTTGTAGCCCGGCAGCGGTTCGCCCGCTCCGCCTTTCACCGTCGTGATCGTATCACCCACGCGCGCTTGCTCCACCTCTTTGATCTGCGCGGTGATGAAACCAATCTCGCCGGGGCCAAGCTCTTCAAGATCGGTGCGCTTGGGCGTGAAACAGCCGACCCGGTCAACCAGATGCTGCGTGCCGCCCTGCATGAATTTGATGTTCTGCCCCTTTGTAAGCGCTCCTTCGATAACGCGCACGAGGATCACGACACCCAGATACGGATCATACCAGCTGTCCACCAGCGAGGCTTTGAGCGGCTTTTCACGCTCGCCCGAAGGCGGCGGGATCTTGGCGACCACGGCTTCAAGCACATCCTCAATGCCAATGCCGGTCTTCGCGCTTGCGAGCACGGCATCGGAGGCATCGAGACCGATCACTTCCTCGATCTCTTCCTTCACGCGCTCGGGCTCGGCGGCGGGGAGATCGACCTTGTTGATGACGGGCACGATTTCGTGATCGTGCTCGATGGATTGGTACACGTTGGCCAAAGTCTGCGCTTCGACCCCTTGCGCCGCGTCCACAACCAGCAATGCGCCTTCGCACGCCGCAAGACTGCGCGAGACTTCGTAAGCAAAATCGACGTGGCCCGGCGTGTCCATGAGGTTGAGCTGATAGGTCTCGCCATCTTTTGCGGTGTAATTCAGCCGCACTGTCTGGGCTTTGATCGTGATGCCGCGCTCGCGCTCGATATCCATGTTGTCGAGCACCTGCTCGCTCATCTCGCGCTCAGTGAGCCCGCCGGTGAATTGGATCAACCGGTCAGCGAGCGTCGATTTGCCATGATCAATGTGGGCGATGATCGAAAAGTTACGAATTTTGGAAAGATCAGTCATAGTTGCCCGCGCAAATACATTCAGGAAGCCCCGGTGTCATTCGCGAAAATTGCAATGTGCACGGGATCGCTCTCGAGATACGCGCGCAAAAGCCATTTGGCTGCGCTTGAAACGGGGCTTTAGGCGGCTTCGTTTCGCGGAAGCATGGCGTATCCAAACTTGGGCGCACTCGCTCCTACCTGGCCGCTTCCCGGCATTGCCTTATAGCTTCCGGGAGCCAGCGCTGCGAGCGGCTCGCCCGCGGCTGCAAGCGCATAAGGCGAGACCCGATTGCGCGTGCAAAGCCCCCCGGCCCCATCCTCGATAAGCGTTTGTTCAAACTCCAGCCCCTGCGTGTCGCCGCTTGAGCGGATAACGGTCGCCACAGCGAGCTGCCCGCCGGTCAGATCAACCACGAATTGCGTGCCCTTGGGCACATCGCTCAAGCCCTGGATCAGCGCGCCGGTCTTGGAGAGATTGCGCAAGGTCACTTCATAGGAGTGGTCATCGTGGATCACCTGGATCTTGCGGAACACCGTCCGGCGACGCGCGCGCTTGGTTCGCTCAGCGTTAGGCGGCAGGCTCCAGGAGCCACCGATCAGCTCGGTCTGGACGGTTTCCTCGCTCACCGGCTCTGCAAAGATCGCCCCTTCCACGAAATGAACGCCGCAATCGGTCACCGCTTGAAGCAGGCGCGGGTTGTCGATCCCATTGGCGATCGTGTCCATCTCCAGCGCGGTAGCCAGCGCGACAATCGCCTTGACGAGTCCCTCTTCGCGCGCATTTTCGCGATCCATCTCAGCGATCAGCGCCTCGTCGATCTTGATCGCATCAAACGGCGCGCGGCGAAGGTAAGCGAGCGATGAGTAGCCGCTGCCAAACTCATCAAGGGTCAGCCGCACACCCAGCTTGAACAGGCCGGAAAGCGTGCGATCGACCGCCTCGGTGTCGCCGAAAAAGGCCGCTTCGCTGACTTCAAGCTCCAATCGGTCAGGGCTTAATCCTGTGCTTTGCAGAGCTTCTGAAACCTCATCAAGGAACCCATCCGAGCTGAACAGCGGGACCGGCACATCAACCGCTATGCGCACACTCTCAGGCCACTCCAGCGCGTGACGACAGGCCTCCTCGATTGCCCAGCGCCCCACTTCGATCACATTGGATGCACCGTCCAGGATCGAGGCGAACTCCTCTTCATCGATTTCGCCGCGTTCGGGATGGTTCCAGCAGATATGGGTTTCAAGAGCGCGCACCGTCTGCGTTTTCACTTCGACGATCGGCTCAAACTTGCAAAAGAGCTCCTCATTGCGCACCGCCGCGCCCAGATCCTCGCCCAAGCGACGGCGGAAAAGCGCCTCGTTCTCAAGATCGCCTGAGTAGAAGCGATACTGGCCGCGGCCGCTGTTTTTCGCTGCATAGAGCGCAAGATCAGCCGAGCGCACAATCTCTTCGCGGGTGATCCCATCATGCGGCGCAATCGCGATCCCGACCGACGCACCGATGACGCAGCGCCCCTCTTCGAGCGAATAGGGCTGCTTGAGGATTGTGATCACCTTCATCGCAATCTCGCCGAGCTCGCCACGATCATCGATGTCAGGCAGCATCACCTGGAATTCATCACCGCCCAGCCGTCCGATTTCACAGTCGCGATCAATCGATCGGACAAGGCGCTCGGAGACCTGCTTGAGCAACTCATCGCCAGCCGCGTGTCCGAGCGTATCGTTCACCTGTTTGAAGCGATCAAGATCCAGCATGAGGATCGCGCAGTTGCGTTTCGCCGCCTTGAATGCGGTGAGCGTGGTTTCGATTTGATGCGCCATGCGATGGCGGTTTGAAAGCCCGGTCAAGGAATCAAACTTGGCAAGGCGCTGCGTTTCTTGTTCGCGCGTATAGGCCTCGGTGATATCGGCGCCGGTGCCGCAAAAGCCTCTAAATTTGCCGCTCGAGGTAAAAACGGGTTGGCCGGTAAGCCGCAAGACCCCGCCTTTGGGCCGGGCCGCGGCGCGCACAGCAAAGCCATTGAACGCCTTATGCGCGCTGAGCATCAGGGAAAGCGACTTTGTGCGGCCTTCGCCGTCAATCGGCTCAAACACCGAAGCAAGCGACTTCCCGATCAGATCGCCCAGCGAAATCTCGAGTTTTTCTGCGATTGCGGCGGAAAGATAGGTGAGATCGCCCTTGGCATCGCTGGCCCAGAACCAACCCATGCCTGAGCGCTCCAACTCGTCCAGCATGGCGAGTTTTTCAGCATCACTGAGTATGTTGCCATTGCCGTCAGACCGGCCGGACAACAATCCGCCTGAAGATGACAAGAGACCTTTAAGAGGCACTTGCGATCCTTCCTTTGAGCATCACAGCGGATCGCGTATTCGAACCGCCTACCGGGACGTAAAGCCGGTTGGTTAGTTTTTGACTAAAGCGACTGGTGAATTTCCTTAATTTGCAGTCAGGAAAAACGGGCTGCTTAGGTGTTCGAAAATGCCATTTGCTCCGGCCTGCCTCGCAACACCGAGAAAGTTCCATCGGATCGCCGCCGCAGGGGCACAGGAAACTCAACGCCTACGCGGTTTTCGCGCGACCAGCGAACCTGCGCGCTGATGATCTTGTCTGCTGCGAACTCGATCTGGATTGTGGCACCCGCCGGCATATTCCACAGACCCTCAATCATCGCTCCGCCTTCGGAAATGTTGCGCAGGTTGGCGGTCAGTCGGTTGCCGCCATAAGCAACGGTCACCCGGCGCAGCAGGACTTGGCGCGGGAGACGAGCGGCCTTGGGTCCTCTGGGCTGTGCCGCTAGATCGCCTTGCACCAGTTCTGTCGCCTCTTTGATCGCGAGCGGCTTGTAATAGATGTAACCTTGCACGTGGCTGCATCCCAGCAAGCGGATGAGCTCTAGCTCATCGAGCGTTTCCACCCCTTCTGCGGTCGTGTCCATGTTCAGCGCTTCAGCGAGCGAGGTGATCGAGGAGATGATCGCGCCATTGCGCGAGCCATCCTCTGTCGCGCCGCGCACGAAGCTCTGGTCGATCTTGATTTTGTCGAACGGCGCTTTTTTGAGATAGCCCAGCGACGAGTAGCCCGTCCCAAAATCATCAAGCGCCAAGCGCACGCCAACGCGCTTCAAGGCATTGAACATCGCATCAGTGCCTTGGCTGTCGTTGAGGAAGACGCTTTCCGTGATCTCCAGTTCAAGACGCGAAGGGTGCACGCCGGCATGAGAGATCGCGTTGGCGACAATCGTGGGCAACTCTGGATTTGAGAATTGCAGCGGGGAAACATTGACCGCGAAACGAATGCTTTCAGGCAAAGTCGCAAGATCCGCGCATGCGGTGCGCAGCGCCCATTGGCCCAGGCGATCAATCAGGCCGGCATCTTCAGCAATGGCGATAAACTTGTCGGGCGAGATCCATCCGCGCTTGGGGTGTTTCCACCGCATCAACGCTTCGAAGCCGACGATCTTCTCTGTCGCAGCGTACACAACGGGTTGATAATAGAGTTCAAGATCACCGCGCGAGATCGCTTCGCGCAAGTCCTGCTCCAACTCAGCGCGTTCTTCCGCCGCGGAGTGCAAGTCTTCGGCATAGAACCGGTGCACGCCGCGTCCGGCATCTTTTGCTGCGTAAAGAGCCAGGTCCACGTTGCGGATCAGATCTTCGCTCGATGTGCCGTCATCCGGAGCAAGGGCGACTCCGACGGACGCGCCGATCACAACGCTCTGGCCATCAATAGAGTATGGCTGCGAGAGCGAGTTGATGATTTCCTTGGCGATGTAAGCGAGCTTTTCGCGATCGCCCATACCCGGGATGATCACCTGAAACTCATCGCCACCCAACCGCCCGCAGCGCCCGATGCCATCAAGCGCGCGCTCAAGGCGCTGCGCCACCTGTTTGAGGAGCGCATCGCCCGCCGGGTGCCCGAGCGTATCATTGACTTGCTTGAACCGATCGAGGTCCAGCATCAGAACCGTACAGGCCCGATCCACTTCGCGCGGCGCTGAAAGAATCTGTTCGAGCGCCTCACTCATCTGGACGCGGTTTGCGAGGCCGGTGAGAGAATCGTAATGAGCAAGCCTTGTCACTTGCTGCTCGCTGCGGCGCTTTTCGGTCAGATCGGTGCCATGACCGCGAAAGCCGCAGAAATTCTGAAAGCTGTCATAGACCGGGCGGCCCGTTAGTGACCACCAACGCTCGTCTTCATCGCCCGTGTTGGCGCGCACTTCGATCTCGTGAAATGCTGATCGCGCCGACATGTGAAAACCCAGCGTTCGTTCGGCTTCGGCAGCACCGGCATCACCGTCAACGATCGTGTAAAGCGGCTGACCATGCAGCATGTTGACCGTCTTGCCGAGCACGACAGCTGCAGAAGGGGAGATATAGTTGATGAGGCCGCGCCGATCGGTTTCCCAGAACCACCCCTGCCCGGTCTCTTCAAAACTGCGCAAGATGTCCTCGGCACGGGCCGCGACACGATCACGCGCTTCATTTGCTATCCGTCGCTTTTCTGCCGATTTCCACTCAAGCCTGGCAATCAGTATCAAAGCAAGCGCCGCGCCAACCAGCGCAGAGACGGTTAGCGGGCTCATCTGACTAAGCGCGAAGGCTGCCCAGGCAGAAATCTTTGCAGTGAACAGCGACATGATGCGCGTGCTGAACACCGCCGCCGATGCAGCGTTGAGACAGACCATCGTCGCCACCGCCCACTGCCAGGCGAGCCCGGCTTCAACCCAGGAAGCGATGGCATAGCCAGCGCAGGCTTGAGGCAGAACGATAGCGACAAGAGCAAGCAGCAAGCGCCCCAGGACAGGAGTTGCTTCACGCCGCTCAATGATGGCGAGTTGGCCCGAGATCGCGAGAATGCCAACGCAAAGGCCAGCCGCCACCATCGCAGACAGGGGCGGAAGAGAACCGGCGATCCCTCCAGCAGCAAGGAAGGCAAGCACAGCAAACAGGACAAGCCCGTTCTGGTTGACGGGCAAAGTAAACTGAGATTGCGAACCGTGTTCAGGCGTTGCGACACTTTGCCCGGATCCGTTTTTCAAACTGCGATCTGTACCGCGTCGATCACGTTTGGCCCGCTTCTCTGCGTCGATAGGTGCATCAATGCGCGGCTTCACAGGACGCGTGTTCTTACGCGGCATTGCAGAGCGATTGTCTTCTTCCGCCTTGTCTTGCCAAGCGCCATGGGCTCGCTCTTGCGCACTGGCAAGCGCATCGATGCCTTCGGCAGACGCGCTACTCACCTCTGACGTTTGATTGTGCGAGTTACCTATGGCCGCCTTACGAATTGCCCTGTTTGCCATAGCGCCTCTTGTGGACGATCACGCTTTGAAAAACGGTTAATCAAAGCGCGAAAACTGACCGCCGCGAACCGCACTCGCAGCCTCGTGCAACGCTGTATGGAAACCAGCCTTTTGCTTGATCGTTTGAGCCTTGAAATGCATGTTTCGCGTCAGTCCGGCACATTGCTGGAACAGCGCAACAACAAGGTGCTCAGACGCTGAGCCATAATAATAGGGGATGAGAATGCCAGACGGTGAAGTGAAGCTCGAAAATGAAGCGGCGCAGTCCACCAATGCGCTTGGGCCATTGATCGGAGTTGCGCGCGAAGACTTCGTCTCCGCAGTTGCCTTGCTCCTGCGCGAAACGGCGTCTGATCCCAACCGCGTGCTGCGCCACGCGCGCGACATGACGCAGGACATGGTTAAGATCATGACCGGCAAAAGCGAGCTTGCGCCGCATCCCAAAGACAAGCGCTTCATGGATCCGGCCTGGCAGTACAACCCGTTTTTCCGCGCCGGGGTACAGTATTATCTCGCCGTGCAAAAAGGCATGCGCAACTGGCTCGAAGAGCTTGAGCTTGATGACCTTGAGCGCAACCGTGCAAACTTCATCTCAAACATCATTCTTGATGGCTTGGCGCCGACCAACTCTCTGATCGGCAACCCTTCTGCGCAAAAGCAAATCATCAACTCAGGCGGCCTCAGCCTCCTGAAAGGCCTGCAAAACGCCTACAACGATGTGGTCTACAACAAAGGGATGGTCAGCCAGGTCGATAAGCGACCTTTCAAACTTGGCGAGAACATCGCAACCTCCAAAGGCAAGGTTGTTCTACGCACCGAGATGATGGAACTCATCCAATACTCGCCGAGCACCGAGGAGGTCTACGAGATCCCGCAGCTCACGATCCCGCCACAGATCAACAAGATGTATATCAACGACCTCTCGCCCGAGAAGTCGATCATCAAGTGGCAAGTCGATAATGGCTTGCAGACCTTCGTCATCTCCTGGCGCAATCCTTCCAAGGACCAGGGCAAGTGGGACATGTCTGACTACATCGCTTCGTGCGAGGAGGCGCTGGCCGCT
>JBCBOW010000064.1:0-7889 GCA_039821045.1 Pseudomonadota bacterium | reverse complement strand
AGCGGTGCGAAGCAAGGCACAAACGCTTACTCAACTCGGGCGGCAGGTTGAAGCGATCGAAACTCTGGATCGCGGCACGATCCATGTGCGGCGGGCTCTTGGCAACGAGCACTCGGCATTGATCGGGCTGACCGGGCAGTTGGCGAAGGCATACCGGACCACAGGGCAGCATGCGCTTGCGATCCCGAGTTTCGATCGCTTCAACCTGCCGCCCGAGTTGAGTAAGCGTTTGTGCCTTGCTTCGCACCGCTTCTGCACCGGCCAGCCAGTTCAGCCGACCGTCTTCCGCGGCGTCTACGGCTGCGTCGTATAGTGGTAAGGCTTCATCGGCTCGACCCAGTCCGGCAATGGCGTCGGCCAGCCGGATACTTGGCCTGATCACTTCGGCGTGTGCTACGCCGTTGAGCTTGGTCATGCCCGCGATAGCATCGCGCAGCAGCGGCTCAGCTTCCTCGAAACGCTCGAGCACCACATACAATGACCCAAGCTGGCGCTGAAAAAGATACATATCGACCGAACTCGATCGGCCGGTACGCTCAAGCAGATCAATGAGATTGGCATACATCGTCGCCGCTGCGACCGGGTCGCCCTGCCGCATGCTGAGAAAGGCAAGGTTGCCGCGTGATCGGATCGTCTCGATATGGTCGGCACCGAGCCGCCGTTGGTCTATCGCTAGCGACTGCTCAAGCACCTCGCGTGCTCTATCCCAGTCCTGCGCATCGACAAGCGCAAGCCCAAGATATGTGCCGATCTGCGACACTCTCCTTGAGTCCGCCCCATGTTCGAGAGTAGCAAGACGCACTGCTTCTTCACCTGAGGTGATCGCGAGTCCGATGTCTTGCTGACGCCTAGCGGCGTCGATGCGTCGCATAAGCGTGTCTATCTGCAGGTCGCCATGAAACACCCCGCCCCGCCTGGCAGCGTCCTCGCTTTCAGCTAGCAACAGAAGCGCCAACTCGGAGTCTTCCAGATCAATCCAGAGCGTGGCTAAGCCAAGCAACATCTCTGCGCGAGCCGAAGCGCGCAAACCACTGTCACTGATATCCGTGAACGCCGATTGCCTCTCCCGCGTGAGACTGTCAATCAGCTCGCGTATTCTCGTGTTGGTTCCGAGTTCTCTGGAATGCGCAAGCCCGAGAAGGGTTCCGAGGTAGTAGCCCTGTGTTTCTTCAAAAGCCTCAGTCGCCGCCTGCCGCTGAGTTTCGGTGACTTGAGACCTGAGAGCTGCGAGTGACGCAGCGATGATCAGCACAACGACGGCTAGACCGAGCGAGGAACCGGCGGGGTGCCTCTGAGCCCATCGCAGTGAACGAGTCACGACGCCGATCGGACGCGCACGGACCGGGACCCTGTCTTGTAACCGTCTCAAATCACCCGCGAACTCTGCGGCACTCGAATAGCGGTCGTTCGGGTGCTGCGATGTGGCCTTCGCTACGACTGCTTTGACATCTTGTCGAGACGCAGACCAGGAGCCATCACCTGGTGGCTCAAGCAGGTATCGCAGAGTCGCTCCGAGGCTATAGATATCCGAACGAACCGTTGCGGATGCCGCTGATGAATCCGATTGCTCGGGGCTCGCAAAGACAGGCGTTCCCATGGGAACGGTCGGGCGATCCGATGAGTTTGTGTCCTCACCGAGAAGACGCGCGATGCCGAAATCAATGACCGTAACAGCCGGCACGCCGTCGACGGTTCGAACGAGGAGGTTCGATGGCTTGATGTCTCTGTGAATCACGCCACGATCGTGCGCGTGTTGCATCGCGTTCGCGATCAGCTCAGTCATTCGGATCTTGTCGTTCAGCGATGCGCCTGATTCTTGGCAAAACTGATCAATGGGAACACCATCCACCAGCTCCATGATCAAATAGGGGGATCCGTCGAATTCGCCGGCATCGAGTATCGAGGCGATGGCTGGATGATCCAGAGACGCGAGCGCTCGCTGCTCAATCTCAAACCGCCTGCGAAACGCTTCCGTTGCAAGCAGCGGGTGAAGCACTTTGATCGCGACACTCTGTTGGAACGGCGTCCTACGGATCGCGCGATAGACCGAACCCATCCCGCCGACGCCGATGCACGATTCGATGGTGTAACCAGCGAACGATGAACCTGCCCTTGCATGCCGGCTATCCACATCTACTGTGGGATTGCCACTAGGGGTGGGGATGGCCGCCCGAGCAACTCGCATCAGCTCCAATTCGGCGACGACTCTCTCGTGGAGAGGACGATCCGATCGTCGCAATTCGCGAAGAGTCTCTTCTTCCTCATGTTCCGGTACGCCGTGGAGGAGGTCGAGAATCTCGGTCAGTTTTTGATCCTGATCACTCATTGCCGTCACCTTCGCCTACTCGACGGTAGAGCCACGCCCGAGCTCGCTCCCAATGCAGCGAAACCGTTCGCGGCGACACACCCAGCATGCCCGCGATCTCGCTCGTCGTTTTGCCAGCGAAAAACTTGAGATCGACGACCTCCGCTCGAATGGCGTTCTCTTCTCGGAGCATGTCGAGGTGGTGCACGAGGTCAAGCAGGGTGTCATCATCGAGACCCTGCCCGGTTGCCGCAATGTCGTCGAGGTTCCGGATCGCGGAAGCAGTCGCCCGCCGAGAGCGACGCCGGATGTCATCAACCAAGACATCTCTCATCGCCTTTGATGCAGCGGCGTAGAAGTGCCTTTCATTTTCCCATCCGTGTGTGCCAGACCGGTACAGCTTCACACAGGCCTGGTGCACAAGGGACGTCGTTGCGCTGGCTTGACCAATGCCGAGTGGCCCCCGGAGCTTGGCGGATGCAAGCTGTTGAAGCTCGTGGCGCAACAATTCGATGAGCCGTTGAGTGGAGTGCTGCATCACATCTCCTTGCTCAACACGTCCAAGCCGGTGATCTGACATGATCCGCACATGGGGATAGTGTTGCATGGACGGTCAGTGCCAGAAAGGGACACGCTACTGCCACCGGGATACAGTCCCATAATATGTGCTTTTCACCATTTGTATTAGCACATCTGCTAGGTCCGAGAAGAATACTTATGTAAAATGATCGGTATTCGTGAATATTTTGTTGGGATGACACTGGCACTGAGCCTGATCTTTGTATCAGATGCGATCGCTCAGGTTGGAGCTGCCGCACGCGCTGCTCGTGTGGCTCGTATGCGGAACTACACCGTGCAGGAACTCCGCCGATTTGTCCCCGACCACTTGAAGCATCTTTCTGAAGGTGAGCTCCGGCGACACTTGGAGCAGCGGTTTCGCATCCAAGAGGAAGCGACTGCACGATTCCTTGAACAACAGAGAAGAGCCCGTGAGTTCGCGCAGCGCATCAACAACCACACATGCGAGCAAGCCCCTCCGTCAACGACGTATGTCCCCCCTGGCCATCCTCCAACTGAGGAAGAGCTCAACGAGATGAGGCGTCTGCTTCTTGCTGGTGAGTCATTGAGTCCAGATAGTCCGTGCTCGGAGTGTCTGCGGCAGGAGAGGGCAGCAGCCTTACTCGCAAGTATCGGCGAGCCAGCTGGAGTGTTGCGAGTGCCAGCAAGCACGCCGCGTCGACCTGAATCACTGAGGAGCGAGCGCATCGATCAGCCTGACAGGCACGACACCAGTTGGAAGAGACCGATCCTGGGTGATGATGCCGAGTCCTTCTTTCCTCGCAACACCAAGCAACATCGCCACGTGATACGGGGCACGGAGCGAGTAAGCCACCTCGCCGAGATCCTCTAACACCTGATCCGTCGCCTCCACGTACCCCCTGCCGTTCATGATGAACCGTGTCCCAGACAACAGCTTGTCAGAGCCGCTCTTGATGCTCTTCAAGAGGTCCTGCAACTGAATGACCTTTCTGCGTCCGACTCCCTTGCGGCTAGCGTACTCGGTGCTCGATGTCGAGCACACTACGAATGCCCTCCAAGGGACTCGATCAGGATTGATGACGTCAGCGAGTCTGGTTCGCTCATGGCCATCGGCAAACGCGAGCGCTACGACAATATCCGTGTCTAGAAGGTGTCCTGAGATTTGCTCATCCATCACTTCCAGATTGCCACGAAGACGGATTTTGAGCAACGTTCTGGCTCACAAACACTGTTCTGAAACGGTGCAGAGAAAAGTACATAGAATTAGAGAACTACGGATCAAAGGCCAAAATTAGCCGTTTGACGGTACCTGAAATCAGGTACAATGAGGGCCGAGCACCACCTCCGGAAGTCCTGGGAGCGGCCTTCGGGCTGCTCCTAGGACTTTTTCTTGAAGCATTTTTCCGATGACTTCTGATCGGGAGGTATGTTTGGAAATAAAGATCAAGGACCCGGATTACTACAACGTGCCGTATCACTCGCTACTTCGTCATTCTCGCGTGAAACGCAACCACGCCTTATGACCGATGGGCAATACGTAAAGATGATGATTTCATCTATACTATCTGTTGGAACACAATCAAACAGTTCAAATCGAGTGCGGTTCTTTGCCGAAGATGATCATCGGAACGAGAAAGCGGATCAGCAATTCAGAAAGCTCTGGGAGATAGAGCGTGCTCAACGGGATTCAAATTGAACCCCCGGCTGGCTGAACAGAATCCGTGACACGTGCACCTCTACCTACCGAATCCGTCAGTGAACGTGACAGCACTCGACGAACGGCAGACTGCTCTTGATCGTAGAAAACTGTACCCGCGTCGTTTGCATGCCTCCTTTGTTCTTGCATGTCAGAAAACGACCACCACCAGCCCATACGGGCCAATCGTCGAAAACCTGATACTGCGTGATAGACCAGAACGCTACCCCCGTAGTAGCCGCCGATGGCAATTGGTAAGTATGACCAGTGTTCCACCAGCCCGCCGATGATACCGAAAAGTATAGATAAGAAATTGAAAGGCGGAATTCTAATCGCAATATTAAGAGCCTTGAGCGACCTGCGGATCAAGCCTCGGCGGTCGATTGTGGCGCACGCGCCAAGCCAACGGATGGTTTTTTCATCAGCGAACCCGTCGACTCGTACCCCAGAGACTACCAGCTCTGTAAACGGAGAGCCGATTGGTTGAAACCCGACAAAAAGATGTAATACATGGTTCGGCCCAGAAAGGGACACAAGATATCTAGAATCGGTTCCGAACTTAGCCTTGAAGGCTCGAACGACATTGCACTTATAAGTGATCAATGCGTCATCGTGTTGCTCTTCCTCGGGCAGTTCTCCCACATCGCCACGCCCGTAGAGTTTGTTGAGTGGGGCGTGCGATAGCTCTGAATAGGTCGCGAGTATTTCGTCGTCCGTCATCCCCGTCGAGACTGCGCCGTAAGCGGCCCGAGCTTTCTCGAGCCAACGGGGCCACGGTTCAACCTTCTTTGATCGCCGGGATGGAGTCAGTAATCCTCGCATGTTGTCTACTCGTTTCCGATACGTCGGATGTTATCTAAGCGGTCGTCATCGTCGTCATCATTCTCCTCGCCGTGGAGGCTTGGCTCTTGGCTGATGACCTTCACGAGCTTCGGGAGTCCTAGTCGCATGGCGTCAGATTTCGTCCACGGAGCGAGCCGTGGAAGAGAGCTCCAGGGTCGCATGTCCTCCACGCCTGGTGCTGCATCGTAGTTGATGAAGTTGTGCTTGGAGCGATCCTCGAGGAGGACCTCTTTGGCGAAGTGCTGCCGAATCCACTGCGAATGGATGCGATAGAGACCGTACATGCCGTCCTCGAGGCTGAACTTCGGCAGCCCGTTCTCTTTGTCATTCGAGCCAAACTGCGAAGGAAGAAAGACAGGCTCGATAAAGACCTGCTCGTTCTCGCTCGCCCCATCGCTGTAAGTCGTCTGGTAGAAGCCCCGGAAGTCCGGGGTTGAGCTCGTGCCTCTGTTGTGGCTTCGTGTGGTGCGCGTGTCTTGACGCTCTCCAACTACGTGGGATGCCCAACGCTGGGTGTCGTCTTGGCTGTCGTTGATGTGCAAGAAGCACACGTTCTGCGGAGCACCGACGATCGAGCGTGCTCGCTCTCGCGTGTATACAGCGTCCATGTCGCCGATGTCTTGAAAGCCGAGGACAACCCGAGCTCCCTTTCCTCCTCCGCGATTCATCACATCGCCGAGTGTCTCCATCCTGCCGAGCTCCTGCACTTCATCCAGAAAGAACCAGGTCTCTCCGTTGCCACTGCCTGGCTGATCGAGCATGACTTTCGATGCTTCCGTGAAGAGCAGCTGGTTGATGGCAGACATGCCCTCCTTCATGCGTGTTCTGTTGCCGAGCACAAGGATGCGGTCTGATCGCATCCAGTCCGTGAGCGAGAACAGCCTTGCCCGTTCATCCCCGTCATGCTCGCCCTCTACTCGTGCGGCTTCCCAGCACGCAGCGATGTCGTGGTATCGCCTGAGCTTGGTGTAGAGCGTTGAGAGGACATCATTGAACGTGTCACGCCGGTTGAAGTGTTGCAGCAATCCAAGCGTGTCCTGCGAGCTCTGGAAGATCGCTTCCAATCGCTCACGGCTCATGGCGGCCTGGATGACGTCGCGGAGTGTCCATCGGCCTGGTGCGTGCTCGATGAACGCGGTGATCACTCCCTCAAGCAGCTGCTGGGCTGTCTCTGGGAAGTATGGCGTCTTGGTGTCGGGGGGAATCGGTGCGAGGACGGCGGCCACATCCGCGGCCATAGATGAATGCTCGATGTCTGCCGCCATGTCCCACGCGCAGCAGCGAGAGTCAAACGGATTCAGAATCGTGATGTCACGGTCTTCATACGGCCTGCCCGTTGCGTGCTCAATCAAGCCTGAGAGCTTGGCGACCTGATCGGTCTTCGAGTCGTAGATCATCAAGCGGACAGGCCCAGAGTCGGTCGAGCTTCGATGCTTGAGCACGTGCTTGAGCAAGATGGAGATGTTGATTGTCTTGCCCGACCTGGTGCTCCCGACCAAGAGGAAGTGGCCTTCATCTGTGGCGCTTAGCCAGCGGTTGCCGAACATGAACGGGCGATCTTTGCTCGGGGTGTTGTACGCTGATGGGATGTCGTTGCTCATCATCGTCCCCCGTGGCCGATCACGCCGAAAGCGTATGCGGGAGAGCAGCAGCCGAGCGGCAACAACAGCGGATACACAGACGATGAGGAGAGCGGCGACCTGCCCTTGAGACATCCAACTTCAAGTGAGTAAAAGTAACGCTCCAGTGGTAGCACGAAACCAGGCCCGAAGAGAAGAGGCTTCTTTTCCTACTGCCCCGCCTCAGAGACCCTGGCCCTTCTCTTGCTCACGTTGCTGCTGCTGCTCGGCAAGCCGCTGATATGTCCTCATCCACTCATCGGCCTGCTGTTGGTTGTAGCGAAACGGGGTCTCGCGCAAGCGAGCCCACTGTTCGGGATAGCTCAACCATCCGCGCAGGTCAGCTTGGATGAGAATGCCGATGGTTCCAATCGAGACCATGCCTCGCCGTCGAGCCTCTTCCACAGCCTTTCGGTCATCACAGAGAAGCTGATCGATACCAAGCGATTGAGCCAGCGGAATGGCAGTCCGCTCTCCATCACCGTACTTCTTCTTGACGAGTTCGATTGGCACTGGTGGATCGGCGTGAACATGAAACCACGCTGGTGGCGAAGCGAGCCACTCCCGAATTGTTCCTGGAGTCTCTGGCTGCGTGAGCTCAGCAATGACTGATTCTGTGGTATGTATGTCACCGTAGAGGCGGTGAAGAATCGAGACTTGATCAAGGAGAATCAGATAATGCGGTGGTCCAGCGTCCGCAACAGCAGCACTCATGCGCTCTTGTCACGTGCGATGCGGGACTCCATCTCTTGAATGCTCCGCTCAAGATCGCCTGGCATCTCGTACCGAGGAACTCCGCGCTCTGCGAGCCAGCGTTCGGCAGCCATGACTCCACTGAGCCCGAGCACCTTGCCAACACCACCGACACTCAGCATGCCTCGCGAGT
>JBCBOW010000063.1:0-7926 GCA_039821045.1 Pseudomonadota bacterium | reverse complement strand
TCAGCCCACACCTGAGAGCTGAATCCGGGCAACCGAGCGCACCAAGAGAGTCGAAAGTCTGAGCGTCTCTCATGGCGGGCGTTTGGGCATGCTGATGCGGCGATTGCGCAAGCAAAGATAGGTTGCGAGAGATGACGCGACGACTATGCGTTTTTGAGCGCCGGTTCAGCACGTATGCCGCACCAAATTTGTGGGCGGCGCCTGGACCATGAACCGAACAAGAAAGGCAAACACAACTCTATGGTAGAGCCACCAACTCTGCTGGGTCTTGCGGCGATCGGCCTCTATGGATGCGTCAGCCTGACCTGCCTTTTTGCACTCGCTCAGGGCGCCTGGCACAACCAGAGGCTCGGTCACGTAGCTGTCTGGACCGTGCTTGTCCTGCTGTTCGCCCTGCTCGCCATATGGAGGTTTTTCGGGATTGAGGAGGCCTTACGCGATTTGCTGCGCGAGTGGCTTCGCGATCAGGGCTCATATTCCTCGCGGCGCAGCCTTCAAAGGCCGCTTGCAGGAGCGCTGATCGGATTGGCTGCAGTGGGAGCGATGGTGTGGTTTTATCGCGCGGCGCAGGCTGTCCGAGGCCGGCGCAGCGTGGCACTGGTTGTGGCCATGGCCAGCGCTGCTGCGATGATTGCGCTCGTCTTGCTTCGTCTGATCTCACTAAGCCCCGTTGACCAGGTTCTTTACGGGCTCAAGCTCAACTGGGTGCTCGACATTGGCTTGAGCCTGACGGCGCTCGGAGCGGCGGTCTTCTATGCGCGCGCGTTGAACACGCCGCGTTAACTCTCCGTCTGGCCGTGGATTGTTGAGAGGATCTCCGCAATTCTATGCCCGGTTTGCCCGTCGCCGTAAGGGTTGTGTGCCCTTGCCATTGCCTCATATGCGGCGCTGTCATCGAGCAGCCGAGAGACTTCTTGCAGTATTTTGGGCTCGCTAGCGCCTACCAGCTTTGCGGTGCCGGCCGCTACACCATCAGGACGCTCCGTCGTCTCGCGCAGAACGAGAACCGGCTTGCCCAGGCTCGGGGCCTCCTCCTGGATACCGCCTGAATCGGTAAGCACGATATCGCAGGCCCGCATCATGGCGACGAAGCTGAGATAATCGAGAGGTTTGAGAAGTGCGATGTTCTCCACCTGCGAAAGCGCTGAATGCATGACATCGTAGACATTGGGATTGGGATGGACCGGATAGATGATTGCCACATCGCTCCGGGCTGCAAGCTGCTGCAAGGCAGAGACAATCTGGCGCATGCCTTCGCCAAAGTTCTCGCGTCTGTGCGCGGTCACGGCGATGATCCGCTTGCCCTTGAAGCGTTGTTCAAGCTCGCGGATCTCGGGTGCCAGGGAAGGGGCGCTCTCAATTCTCGCTTTTGCCACCAGCAACGCGTCGATCACACTGTTGCCGGTTACGTGGATGGCGCTTTCGGGGACGTTTTCCGCGCGCAGAGCCGCAGCGGCGGTTTGCGTGGGGGCGAAATGCGCGTCGGCAATGGTGCCAACGACTTTGCGGTTCACCTCCTCAGGCCACGGAGCGTAGATATCGCCGCTGCGCAAACCCGCTTCAACGTGGCCGACAGGGATTCGGCGGAAGTAGCATGCAATAGTCGCCATCATGGTCGTTAGCGTATCGCCATGGACTAGAACCCGATCTGGCCTCTGCTGATCAAGCACTTCGCCGAAGCGGGTAAGGATACGGGCACCAAGCGCATCCAGACTTTGTCCTTTTTGCATCAGATCCAGATCAATGTCGGGCTCAATCCCGGCTATTGCCAAGACCTGATCCAACATTTCGCGATGCTGCGCGGTCACAGCAACGCGCACATCGAAGCGTGCGCTTTCACGCAGCGCGTTGATCACTGGAAACATCTTGATCGCTTCGGGCCGCGTCCCGAAAGTGACGAGGACGCGCGGTCGCCCTCCTGCCATGCTCATCGCTCGAGCATGCCGCGCGCATCAAACACGACCTTACCCGCCAGATCGCTGCGCGTGAGATGTTTGAAGGCCGAATGATCAACCAGCACCACAACGAGTTCCGCTTCCTCAAGCGCTTCGTCGAGGCTCGTGAGGGCTGCTCCGGTGCCGTCAAAATGCGCAGGCAAACGGCTCGTGAAAGGCTCGACAATCATGATTTGATCGCCGTAGTCCTGCGCCAGACTTGCTGCAATCGCGACTGCCGGGCTCTCGCGAAAATCATCAATGTCAGGCTTGAAGGCGAGGCCGAGCAGTGCAGCCTTGCCACCAGCTGTCGCATCCAGCAGTGAGCGGATCCGGTCCTCTGTGTGCCTGCGCTTGTAATCGTTGACTTCGCGCGCGGTGCGCACAAGGCGGGCCGCTTCGGGTGCTCCCGCAACGAGGAACCAAGGATCGACGGCGATGCAGTGTCCTCCAACTCCGGGGCCGGGCTGGAGAATGTTCACCCGGGGGTGACGATTGGCAAGGTGGATGACATCCCAAACATTCACGTCGATCGCGTCAGCGATCATCGATAGTTCGTTGGCAAAGGCGATATTGACATCGCGAAAGCTGTTTTCGACGAGCTTCACAGTTTCGGCAACCCGCGCTGTCGAGAGGAAGCATTCGGCTTTCACAAAACTCTTGTAGAGCCCTGCTGCGCGCTCCGCGCAGGCAGGGGTGATCCCCCCGATGACGCGATCATTGCATGTAAGCTCGCTGATGATCTTGCCCGGCAGCACGCGCTCAGGGCAATACGCAAGAGCGACATCGCCGCCTTCATCATCTCCAGCGCGGGGGATGGAGAGATCGGGCCGGGCATGCGCAATGATTTGTGCAACGCGTTCAGTTGTGCCGATGGGCGATGTGCTCTCGATAATGATGCAGGCACCCGGAAGCACTTGGGGCGCGATCGCCCGCGCCGCAGCCTCGACAAACGATATGTCGGGAGAGTTGTCCGCTGCGAGCGGCGTCGGTACGGCGATGATGTAGAAGCGCGCAGCCGGGACCTTCGTGGAGGCAATCAGCTTCTCGCTCTTGATGGCCTCCTGGACGAGACGGTCCAGATCACGCTCTTCGATATGAACGCCGCCTGCATTTACCGTTTCCACAACCGCTTGCGAAACATCTACGCCGCACACTTTCCAGCCATGATGCGCGAGCACCGCCGCGGTTGGCAGGCCGATATAACCAAGTCCGATAACAGCAACATCGTGATCAGCGCGCGATGCACCTTCGGCATCCGGCCCGAGCTTCGCGATGGCTTCGAAAGGTGCGTTCATTAACTATCGTCCTGCTTTGCAACAGGGGAGATAGGATCGCGGCCTTAAAATCTCGTTAGGCCAAACTGGCCACTTTACTGGCCGGCGCGGCGATTGGTCGCTCTGTTCACGCGTTTGCAGGTTTGACGCACAGCATTCGCGTTACCGTGGCGTCGAGATCTTCGCGGGGATAGTCGGACCAGCGCTCGGCAATGGTCAACGTTGAACTGTCCACCTGTCCGACGATTTCTTCGCTCAGGACCTCGAAATCAGCCTTGCTGAACAATTTGCGAAAGTCGCTCTGCTGCCAGCGGTTCTGGTATTGCACGTCGTTCTCAAACCAACGTTGCCAGGTCTCATCCGAGTACTGAAGATAGGATTTGCGGTGGGCCTTCTTCGCGTAAATGCAAAGATGGTCGGACGGCACGATTTGCTGTGCCACCATCCCTTCCGGCTTAACGATGCGAGCCAGGCTCTGAGCGAGAGTGGGGAGAGCTTCGTCGGGAATGTGCTCCATCACATCGCTGCTGAAAACAAGATCGATCGAGTTGTCGGCGATGGTGTCGAGCGATCCTTGCGGGTCGATCAGGTATTGAAAGCCCAGGATTTCGTAGGCTTCTTCAAAATTGCGGCATGCGGCCACGCGCGAAAGCAGTTCGTCCGCCCGCTTGCGCCGCTCCTCGCCTCTGTCGCTGAGACGATCGAGAGCTCCTCTCAGGCCATTCACATGGGTGATGAAGCCATTGAACTGGCGATTGTCCCAAACATCGAAAACAATCGCTTCGACATCGTAAAAGCTTCGCAGAAAAAGCGCCTCCCAATGAACCCAGCCCGTGCCCAGCTCCAGCACTTTCATGCCATCGCGAATGCCGCCATGCTGCTCGATATAGGCAAGGTTCTGGTCAGCCCTTGTGAAATAATGCTCGGTCACCTCGGCAGCGCGGCGTTTGCCTCCAATCACATTGCCCAATTTGCGGTAAGCAAGCTTTGTCGCCGAATTGATCGAGAATGCCTTGAGGGCGAGAGCGGTCGCACGATAGGTCAACATTGCAGAAGGTCTCCAGAAAGTGCGAGTTTGGGCTTGGCGAGGCAGGGTGCGCGGACACTGCTCTGCGCTGTGCTGATCAGCTTTTCGCCCCGTCGATAAATGAGGCGACCGCGTCATTCAATCGCTGCGCGCTCGATGATTGCTCTTGCGACCATTCGCCCATTGAGAGGGCTTTTTCGATCTGCGTTGGCAATTGCTCTTCATCCATTGCAACGAAGATACCCGCGCGCCCTTGGAGCTGGCTAACAGTTGCGAGCTGATGATCATTGCGATGCTCCTTCAGAGCGGCTCTCCTTGGGAACAAGACGATCGGTCGCTTCACACGAGCTGCCGTTAATACCGTACCAATACCCGCATGGCTCACTAGCACCCGCGCATCGCTTGCGAGCGTTTCAAAGGCTTGCGGGTCAAGCCGATTGTGCGCCTCCATGTGTCGGGGTTGAAAGTCGCCTTTGCCGGTCTGCGCGACAACCTGCATACCAAGCTCAGGCGTGATCATATCCATGGCGCGAATGAGCCGGTCAAAGCCAAGCTGCATGCCAACGGTGACAAGGATCATATCACGGAGCCGAAATAAGTCGGGCTGCGCTCATTGCTCAGATGCTCCCACTGGGTAAGGCACTGATGAGCGAAGGTTTTTGATAGCTTCCCGCACATCGACAATTCTTCGCCATTGGCGATGCTATCGATCCACATCGTGCGCGCGCCTATCATTCGCCCCGCCAAGATGCAGAAGAAACCGGGTGCGGCGCCGGTGGAAAGCACCACATGTGGCCGGAGCCGAAGAACGATCCAGACCGCCTTGAGAGCGCAGAGGAGCGACCGAAAAGGCATGGTCTGATTGCAATCGGGCAGCACGCTTGGATCGGCGATGCCGCGCTGCCGCGCGAAATCTCGATCTGTGGTGGCGTATCGCGTGTCGTACCGGTCAAGCGTGGCTCGCATCAGCATGAGCTGCTCCCAGTGTCCGCCACTCGAAGCAGCCGCCAAAACCCTTGTGTTTGCTTGTTCCAATGGGGATGCGTCCCGGGGGTAGGAGTAAAGGTACCGCAGGGCGTAGAAAGCGTCCCGCCGTCATGTCAATCCAGTTCGCATCGCAAAGCCCCGATCCGTCATCTTAGCGGGGTTGTCAGCCGTGGGTCTCTTCGCCAAACAGCAGCGCGACGGGAGAGGCTGAGTTATGACACAAGCAAGCGGGCCCTTGGCGGGGCTCAAAGTCGTAGAGTTTGCAGGAATCGGGCCGGGGCCGCATGTTGCGATGCTGCTTGCTGACCTGGGCGCTGAAGTCGTGCGGATAGAGCGGCCCGGTTCACCGGTCACCAATCCTGTCGTGGAGCGCGCGCGTCATCGGGTCGCGCTTGATATGAAGAGCACTGAGGGCAAGGCGCAGGCTCGGGCGGCATGCGAGGCGGCGGACGTGGTGCTTGAAGGCTTTCGCCCTGGCGTGATGGAGCGGCTGGGGCTTGGGCCGGACGAAGTGCTCGCCGCCAATCCGCGTTGCATCTATGCCCGCATGACAGGCTGGGGGCAGGATGGGCCCCTCGCTCAGGCGGCCGGGCACGATATCAATTACATCGCGCTTACAGGCGCGCTGGATGCGGTCGGACGCGCCGGCGAACCGGCGATTCCGCCGCAGAACCTTGTGGGCGATTTTGGCGGAGGCTCGATGTATTGCGCCTTTGGCATTCTCGCCGCTTTGTTCGAGCGTGAGCGATCGGGCGAGGGACAAGTCGTCGATGCGGCTATTGTAGATGGCGCAATGAGCTTGATGAGCTTCTTCTTCGGAGTGCGCGATAGGCCCTTCATTACGACTGAGCGCGGCAAAGGTATGCTAGGGGGCGCTGCGCATTTCTATCGCTGCTACGAATGCGCTGATGGCAAAGAAATCTCGCTCGGCGCTATCGAGCCTCAATTTTATGCCGAGCTTCTGGCCAAGGCAGATGCGCCGCAGCATCTTGCGCAAGGCCAGATGAACCCCGGCAATTGGGACACATATGCCGAAGATCTGAGTGCGCTCTTCAAGACAAAGACACGCGATGAGTGGACTGCAATTCTCGAGGGGAGCGATGCGTGTTTTGCCCCTGTGCTCACGATGGAGGAAGCGCGCGAGCACCCGCATATGGCGGCGCGTGGGGCCTTTTCTGAGCATGATGGAATTTGGCACACCGCGCCTGCGCCACGGTTTAGCCGGACCCCCGGCGCGATCCGATCGGGTGATGAGGATGGCGCGGATGTGATCGCCAGATGGGAAAAGGGCTGATCGCGGTGGCAGGCAAATTCTTCGATCAATGGGAAGTGGGCGAGCGCCTCACCCATGAAATTCGACGGACCGTGACCGAGACCGACAATCTCCTGTTCTCGACCATGACGCATAATCCTCAGCCGCTGCACCTCGATGTCGAAGCGGCGAAGGAAAGCGGCTTTGGTCAAATCCTGGTGAACTCTACTTTTACCTTCGCGCTCTTAGTCGGTCTATCTGTCGGAGACACCACGCTTGGCACCCTGATCGCCAATTTGGGTTTCGATAAGGTGGTAACGCCAAACCCTGTATTCATAGGCGATACGCTGCGCGCCGAAACCGAGGTTAAAGAGCTTCGGACGAGCAAATCCCGACCCAATGCAGGGATCGTTACCTTTACCCACGAACTCTTCAACCAGCGCAACGAAGTGGTCTGCCGGTGCGAACGCTCGGCGCTTTTGCGAAAGAGCGCCTAGACATCGGAGCAAAATCGGCGTGACGGTGTTTGGGCTAGATGAGCAGCAAAGATGCCCGCAACGCCGACAATATGGGCGACATTGTCTCCGGTCTTGAGGAAGTTGCACAGGAGCGCGATGAAATCTCGATCCGGAGTGTGATCGAGGAGTTCGGCAGCCGTTCTTTCGGGCCTGTCATGCTTATTCTCGCCCTTATCGGCATGTTGCCGACCGGCGGCATTCCTGGTGTGCCAACAGCTGTCGCAGTGACAATTGCGCTGGTTTCGCTCCAGTTGCTCTGGGGTAAATCGCAGATATGGCTCCCTGGCTTTATCGCAAACCGCTCGGTGCCCTCCAAGAAGTTAACCGGCGCTACCGACAAGCTCGATTTGGTAGGCGAACAGCTGGACAAAATTGCAAAAGGCCGTCTTCAGTGGTTTGCTCAAGGGACGGCTCTTCGCGCTGTAGGAGCCACTATCGTGCTGCTGTGCTGCTTCATTCCTATCCTCGAGCTCGTTCCCTTTGCCGCAGCTGGGCCTTTTGCAGCGATTGCGATCCTTTCCCTTGCGCTGATTGTGAGCGATGGCCTGTTGGTGCTTATCGGGTGCCTTGTGTCGCTAGGCGTGCTGGTATCCGCGCTAGTCTTCGCCTTGTAACGCATCGAGATGCGGGTTTTGGAACAATCCGTTTCAGATAGGGTTCAATCCTAGTGGGACGCTCAAAAACAACACTCCGCCTCAAAGCGGGTCAGCGGCGATGGTGCGCGATTGGCGCACCGTTTCGCTCCTCAGGACAATGACCGAGAAACGAAAGCCCGGGCGGCCGTCTGATCAGGCTAAACGAGATGCAATCGTTGAGGCTGCTTCTGACCTCTTTTTTGAGCACGGTTTCGCTGCCACCTCAATCGAACAAATTGCAAGTCTTGCAGGCGTTTCGAAGGTCACGATCTACAATCATTTCGGCGACAAGCGGG
>JBCBOW010000062.1:0-7977 GCA_039821045.1 Pseudomonadota bacterium | reverse complement strand
CTCAATCCGCGAATTTCGCGGATTGAGGAACAACCCGAAACCGCCACGCCCGCAACCAGCAGTGCAAGCAGAGCAAACGCACGCCCAATGCCGCCGCGATGATTAATTGTCGCAGAGCTGTTCGCCACCGACTTCATAACGTGTGTCAATTCCCGTCCGAACTCATCGTCTCTCAAGCGCTGACCGCGCTGCTCCCGGCATTCACCAAGGCTCGTCGCTTTAGGGTGAACCTTTGCGTCATGCAACGCCGCTCACAGCGATCTACACGGCGAGCGTCTAGATCGTTGCGTTGAATTCTGGCTGAACGCTGCCAATTTGATTGTGTGAACCTGCAAGCGAACGCGGAACATCGCGCAGTGTTGCGGGTTTTTTGCGAAAGTCCGGCTTATCGCTGCAGCCTGTTTTTGCGTGCGTCGGCTTACCCCACAGCTGTTGTCCCCTCATCAAGGCCGAATGTTTAATGTCCTTTCTGTCCCGCCTTCTTGGCACCGCCCCTGACCCGCGCGAAGCGATCCGCCCACTTTGGCACCGCATTATCGAGCTTGCGCGCGAACCGTCCTTTTATGTCGATTGCGGCGTCGCCGACACCGTAGGCGGGCGCTTTGACCTGATCACGGCGATCTTGTGCACCGTGATGGTGCGCGTTGAAGCCTCAGAAATGCGCGCCGAGAGCGCTTTGCTGGCTGAATTGTTCGTTGAGGACATGGACGGACAATTGCGCGAATTTGGTGTGAATGATGTCGTTGTTGGCAAGCGCATGGGCAAATTGATGAGCGTGCTCGGCGGTCGACTGGGCGCTTATCGTGTTGCTCTGGTTGAAAAAGACCGCGAGCGTCTGCTTTCTGCGGTAACGCGCAATGTCACGTTTTCTGAAGCGACCGATGAAGCCAAGGGCGCAGCTTGTGTGGCCGATAAGCTGCTTTCGTTGTCGGAACGTCTTGCCGGACGCACTGATGAAGAGCTAATCAAGGCCAGTGGGATCTGGTGAATGCAATGTTGGGATCATCAAACGAACGGTCTGAGCTAAGCAGGATCGTTAAAGACAGGACGCTGCCCGCCGATGCGGTTATCGTCGAAGCAGACGAACGTGAGCGCATTGCGCTGGCGGATCGCTTTGGTGTTGTGTCGGTGGAGCGATTGCACGCGCCCGTCGATCTGACATTATGCAAGAAGGGTATCCGCGCAGAGGGTACGCTGTTCGCCGAAATCGTTCAGAGCTGCTCGGTATCAGGCGAGGCTTTCTCCGTCTTGATCGAAGAGCCGATCGTATTGCGTTTTATCGTCGAAGGCACAGCATCGCTCATCCCGAGCGATGAAGAGGACATCGATTTCGAGATCACCGCTGAAGATTGCGACGAGATCGAATATGCAGGCGATGGCTTTGATCTGGGCGAGGCCGTTGCGCAAACGCTGGGCCTTGCGATTGACCCCTATGCAGAAGGGCCCAAAGCAGAAGCCGCGCGCAGCAAAGCCGGCATTGTGGGCGAAGGGGATGCTGATGGGCCATTGGCCGCTGGGCTGGCGGCGCTCAAAAAGCCGAGCTGAGACGCCGAAGTCCTAGGGCCCGGCCGACTAGGATCGCGCTTTGGGCTTGGGCGGACCGCGAAAGTCTTTCCAATTGGCGGGGTCAAACCAGCTGCACACGCAATCGGGCAAAGCCTCTTTCAAAGCCTCAAACTCACGCCTTGGCGCGTTGATCGCGGTCTGCAGTAGCTTGAGGTTTTTCATGCCATGAAGCGGCGTCAGGTCCTGATCGGCCAACCGCGTGGAAGCCAGGAACAGCGCCTCAAGATCAAACGACGCCAGCGGGGCGAGGCTCTCGATCCGCTGGGTGGTAGACATAGAGCCTTCGATCCCCAGCACCTTCAATTGCGAAGCAAGCGGGGCCAACCAGTCGAGTGTCGCGAGATGCTTGGCGTTCTCGATGATCAAAGCTTCTAGGCTCTCGATTTCGAGCAAAGCCGAAAAATCGTCAATATTGCGCGGGCTGTCGATCCGCAAGAAGCGCAGTCGGCGCAGCTTCTTGAGCGGCACCAATTCCTTCACGGTCGTCGGGTACGCCATGTTGAGAAACTCGAGCTGGTCGAGTTCGCATATCTCTTCGAGAAACGCCTGATCCGTGGCCTCAGCCAAGAGGCCCTCAAGGCATGAGACTTCTGCAATCCCGCAATGCGAGGTCTTCACACGCTTGAGCTGAACAGCCTTGGCATCTCGAGGTACCCGCGCCGCGTTCTCAAACCTTTCCGCATCGGGCCAAAGGGACGTGATACGCGGGTAATACCGATCACGCAGCCGTCTTTCCCGATTTTCCTCTTCGGAAGGTTGCCAAAAACGGACTCGCATGAGCGCTTAGAACGGAATGTCGTCATCCAGATCGTCGTAGCCGCCCCCGCCGCCTGAGCTGCCACTGTCACCGGAGCCGCCTCCAGAACCGCCGCCGCCTTGGTTCCAGCTGCCGCCGCCTGAACCTCCGCCAGAGCGCTGGCCGCCGCCATAACTGCCACCGCCGCCGCCATCACCGCGGCCATCGAGCATCGTCAGCGTGCCGCCAAAATTGCGGATCACCACCTCGGTGGAATAGCGATCCTGCCCACTTTGATCTTGCCATTTGCGGGTTTCGAGTTGGCCCTCGATAAAGACCTTGCTGCCCTTTTTGACATAGCGCTCGACAACGTTGACCAGCCCTTCGGAGAAGATCGCGACGGTATGCCACTCGGTCTTCTCGCGGCGTTCACCGGTGTTGCGATCCTTCCAGCTCTCGCTGGTCGCGATCCGCAGGTTTGCAACCTTGCCGCCGTTTTGAAAGCTGCGGATTTCCGGGTCTGCCCCAAGATTTCCGATCAGCATCACTTTGTTGAGCGAGCCTGCCATGGCTTTCGTGTCCTTCCCGTCAAAACATCACCACGCCCAGCGAAAAGCGCCGGGCGATTCTCTAACCGTCGAGGACCTTAGGACAACTCAGCGCCCCAGCGCGAGGCTGGCGGCGGCTTATCCACTTTAGCGGCTCGGGTAACGCAGCCGCCCCAGAAAGCGCGTCAAACTCGGCAGCTCGATATCGCGGTTCGTCAGCTTGGCTTTGACCTTTTCAAACCGCATCACGCCATCGATGCGACGATCGAGAAACTCGTAGGTCTTCTCTTTGCCTTCGCTGTCATCGTTGATGAAGAAGGCAAGCGTTGCCGAATAGATCCCGGCAAGGATCGTACGCTTGGTGTAATGGTTGTAATCGGTCGAGGTGTCGCCTGCGAGCCGCCACATGATGTCCGCCGAGCGCCAGCCAATCTGGAGCGCACGCGGTGCGTTCTGAGGCATCGCCATGATCGACATCGCACGGCGCACCGCCTCATCGATGTCTTCAACCGATTTCAATCGGAACGCGACGAGTTCGCGGATGCGCTCGCGGATCTTGAGCTCGGCAAGGCGCTCCACTGGCCATTCGCGCTCCATCGCCTGATCAACGCTCGTAATCCAAGCTTCGATCATATCCATTGCGCGGCCGTTAAACGGCTTGGCCGGAAAAGCGAGCTTGGCAACATCAGGATCAGCCCCCGCCATCTCAGCCGCAGCCATCAGCGCGGTTTCGTTCCAGCCATCGAAGATAGCAGAGGCGGCAATATCCGGGGCGAGCGCGACGCGCAGCTCATCGAGCGTCATGTCGGCGAAGTTGGGCGTGTCGGTCATATCAGAAAGAAGGCCCGTACTGCTTTGTGGTTCCCTTATTCGCGCGTTCTTCGTCAGCCGCCGCGAATTCGGCAAGGATCCGCTCATTGTCGTTCATCAACTCGACGTAGTTTCGCGCGGACCGTCCCGAATTGTCATTGTGATCGGGATCAGCGCCCTTTTCGAGCAACAGCTTGATCATGGCCTGGTTGCGCTGGTGCACCGCGCTGATGAGCGGAGTTTCACCCTGGCGATCGCTTACATTCACGCTCGCCCCGCGCTTGATCAGCGCCTCGACGCTATCAATGTCGCTAAGGGTGATCGAAACCTGGAGCGGGGTCCGGCCCTTCTTGTTGCGGATATTGGGATCAGCCCCGCGCTGAAGCAGGAAGCGAACCCACAAGGCGTCGCGCCGCTGCGCTGCAATGTGAAGCCCGGTATCACCGCTGGTAATGTCGCGTGTGTTCACGATCTGCGTGCCCGGCTCGTTGAGCATCTCGGTCACGACATCGCCGTCGCGTTCTTTAACCGCTTCGAGGAACTGGTAGCCTTCTGAAAAAAGCTGAGCTGAAACGGGCGGCGATGCGACAATCGCAAGCGCGCTCACAAAAACCGCACTGGCGATAACCCTGAGCCGACTTAACTTGCGCAAAACGAAGCCCAACACGCTTTGACCTTTCACCATTTGATGCCACAACGAAATTCGAAGGAACCCCCGCAGGCGTGCCCCTTGCTCGCTTGCCAGTTAGCAGAGCATGAATAGCCAAGCCAAGCCTTCCGCACGTTCGATCAAACCCGCTATCGTGGCGGCCTTCGCGGCGGCTGCGTTCAGCTTAGCGGGATGCACCGATGCGCCTGAACCCTTAAGCGAGGCTCCGCTTGCAGGCGCGGATATAGGCGGCGATTTTACACTCACCAATCAGTCAGGAGAGCGCGTTTCGTGGGCCGATTTTCGCGGCACCCACACGATCGTCTATTTCGGCTTTACCTACTGCCCCGATATCTGCCCCACCGATATGCAGCGCATGGCGCAAGGGCGCCGGATAGCCGCCGAGCGCGATCCCGAGATCGAATACAAGGTGAAGCCCGTCTTCATCACCGTCGATCCAGAGCGCGACACACCAGAGGTGGTCGGCGAATTTGTCAGCGCGTTCGATGATGACATTGTCGGGCTGACGGGAACCGAAGAAGAGATCGCAGCCGCCGCCTCTGCTTTTCGCGTCTATTACAGTCGCGGCGAAGATACACCGGGCGGCGGATACCTCGTTGACCATTCCGCGATCGTTTATCTCTTCGGACCCGACGGTGAGCCTGTTGCAACGTTGCCGACAGACAGGGGCGCAGAAGCGGTGGCGGATGAAATAGAGCGGTGGGTGCGGTGAGAGAGAAATTCTGGGAGCTCCCCCTAGCTGAACTCAATCGCGAGGAATGGGAAGCCCTGTGCGATGGCTGTGGCCGGTGTTGCACCCACAAGATCGAAGACGCGGATACCGGCGCGATCGAACACACCAATGTCGCGTGCAAGCTGCTCGATACTGGCACCGCGCGCTGTTCGGACTATCGCAACCGCAAGGCCTTTGTCCCGGATTGCCTGCGGCTTACCCTGGCGATCGTCGAAGACGTGCCCTGGCTTCCTTCCACCTGCGCATATCGCCGCCGCGCCGCCGGACGCTCACTGCCTGCCTGGCATTATCTGATTTGCGGAGACCGCGAGGCGGTCCAACGCGTTGGCGTTTCCGTTGCTGGCCGGGTGGTGAGCGAGAATGAGGCCGGGCCGCTCGAACACCACATCGTTGAATGGGGCCCGCCTCGCATTGACGCTCTGGCCGCGCCCGAGCTTCCATCCGAGATCGATCCGCCGATGGGCAAAGCCGGAGGTGCAGGCGCATGATCGATTGGTTGAAGCGCGCGGTGATCGAGCCGGAAATTGACCTTAACGGGATCGTGGTTCCGATTGTCTTGCGCCGTCATCGTACGGCCAAGAGGCTTACCTTGCGCATGGCTCCTGATGGGAGCGAGGTGCGCATCACCCTACCCTCATGGGCGCATGGAAATGAAGCAATCGCCTTTGCGCATGCGCGCGCTGAATGGCTGGCAAAGATCCACGCGACGATTCCGCGCCGCTCAGCGCCCGGCATTGGCAGCGAAGTCCTTTATCGCGGCGAAGCGCACACGATTGAATGGGCCGCCAAGGGAGCGCGCCGCCCCGCGCTCAGCGATGGGCGCATTACGCTGGGCGGGGCTGAAGAGAGCATTGAGCGCAGGGTCAAGACCTGGCTTGAGCGCGAAGCGCTTGGCCTGTTTGAGAGCGATATGCGCGAATATTGTGAAGCGGCTGATTTGAGCCCCGTGCCGATCGCTTTGTCCCGCGCGCAGCGGCGCTGGGGCAGTTGCTCTGACAAACGCCGCATCCGCATCAATTGGCGGCTTATCCAGGCACCAGATTTCGTGCGCCGCTCGGTGGTTGCACATGAAGTCGCGCATCTTGTTCATTTCGATCACAGCCCCGCCTTTCATGCGCTGCTGGGCAGGATCTATGAAGGCCAGATTTCAGAGGCTGATCGTTGGCTCAAGGAAAACGGGCGCACCCTTTATGCAAGCTTCGGCTAAGCCCTCTCGCAATCGCGTCTATGGGCCCTGCGAAATCACTTAGCACTCGGTTAACCGTGCTCAGTTAAAAAGCGGTCATGTTTCGGCCTCTCGCCCTATGGACCTGCGTGCCCCTCATCGCCGTATGCGCGCCTGTTGCGGCGGCTGGTGATTGCGATAGCTGCGATCTGCCGCAAAGCTGCCGCGAGGAAAACAGCGATGCGCTGAGCGGTGTCAGCGTAGGATCGGCGCGGTGTCAGCGCTTGGAAATCGTGATCGAGAGCGATGTGCATTTTGGCCGAGTGGTCGTCCTTGGCAAAGGCGAAGGCCGGGTCTTGCTTGATCTTGATTCTGGTGAGCGCCGGATGATCGGCGATGTGGACGATCTGGGCGGTGTTCCCATTACGGGCAGAGCGCTTGTTACAGGAACTCCCTTCGAAGCGCTGCGGATCAACTTGCCGGGCGAAGTCGACATGCGCGATCGGACAGGTGCGACAGCGCGGCTCAGCGAATTGACCACTGATCTTCCCGCTATGCCTCGCCTTGATGCGAACGGCCAGTTGGTCTTTCACTTCTCAGGCACTCTGATCATCAACGCGAAGACACAGGCGAGCGGACGATTGCGCGGACGAGTGCCGATTACCGTCGAATATCAGTAGCGCTCGGCTGCGCTTTACCAGAGGGGCTAGCGCCAGCGCCTGCGCGTACGTATATTCTGTCGCATGTCTTCGATCTCACGTTTCAACCCCAAGGCTGGCATTGCGGATTTCTGGTATGAGTTCCGCAAGCCCAATCCGATGCGTTGGCCCATCCTGGCTGTATCAACTCTGCCGCTATGCGTGATCTTGTACTGGGTCTCCTCGGAGACTGTTTACAAAACGCCCGAACGCCCGCGGATCACATATATCACGACATTCGACCCGAACCGGTCAGACGCTGATATCTCTGCATCCAACCTGACCAACCAGGAAGTGAAGGATCTGCGCGATGCAGCAGAGGAGGACATCGCGGATCGCAAGCGCGAGATTTACAAGGCGCTCGGCAAAGGCATCGGCATGGATGTCGATCGCATCGCAGCAGAGGCCGATGCGCGGCGCAGCGCTGAAGAAGCCGCAACAGCGCAGCGGCTCGCCGAGCGACAAGCGCAGCGCGAGCAGAGCGATACCGAAAGCGAAAGCGGCACACGATAGCCTTGGGTGGGAGCTCTATCGACGCGCAATGGATGGCCGCAGCTGCTCGGTTTGCAGCCCGCGCGCGCCCCGTCAGCCGCCCGAACCCAGGCGTCGCGGCCTTCGTGATGCGCGATAATCGTCTGATCGCAAGAGGGCTGACCCAAAAAGGCGGGCGACCGCATGCTGAAGCGCTGGCGTTAGAGGGCCTCTCACAAGCGGAGCTAAGCGAAGCGACGCTGTACGTAACCCTTGAGCCATGCGCGCACCTTTCCCAGCGTGGCCCTGCCTGCGCTGACCTTATCTCGGCGGCAGCGCCCAAGCGGGTTGTGATCGGGCAGCATGATCCAGACCCGCGCACCGCCGGCCTTGGCATTGAGAAAATCCAGGCGGCCGGCATCGATGTAGACGTCCTCGAAGACGAGCCAAGCGCGATACACCCATCGAGAGATTGCGCGAGTTTGAGCGTTACATAGGGGCGGCCAAGGCGTTGGCGCGTGAGATATCCGGCGAGGCTGCGCGCGCTTGGCTCGTCTTCGAGGACGTCTACATCGATGCC
>JBCBOW010000061.1:0-8089 GCA_039821045.1 Pseudomonadota bacterium | reverse complement strand
TGTCGTAGAGCCAGGCGAAGGCGCGAAAAGCTGGCAAGTGCTCGAAAGGCTGACCGACTGGCTCCTTGCTCTGGGTATCACCCGCTCTGATCAGGTCATTGCCTTTGGTGGCGGCGTCGTTGGCGATCTCACTGGTTTTGCCTGCTCGGTGCTTAAGCGGGGTTGTGGTTTTGTCCAGATCCCGACCACGCTCCTTGCGCAAGTCGACAGCTCGGTTGGCGGAAAGACGGCGATAAACACTGCCGCTGGCAAGAACCTGATCGGGGCGTTCCACCAGCCCTCGCTCGTGGTCATCGATCCGCTGGTCTTGGACACCTTGCCCCGGCGCGAAATGGGCGCTGGCCTCGCGGAAGTGATAAAATATGGCCTGCTTGGCGATGCCGATTTCTTCGCTTGGCTGGAAGCCCATGCCCCGGCGGTTCTTGATCGCGATGAGCAAGCGCTCGGCCACGCAATCGCTACCAGTATCCGGGCCAAAGCGCGCATCGTCGCTGAAGACGAACGCGAAACCAGCGGAGTGCGCGCACTGCTCAATCTTGGCCACACCTTTGGCCATGCTTTGGAAGCGGAGACCGGGTTCTCAGATAGCCTGCTTCATGGCGAGGCTGTGGCGCTTGGAATGGTGCTCGCAGCGCGTTACTCGGCAGGCCGCGGCGAAATCGATGGGGCGGATGCTGAGCGGGTTGCGGACATCATGCAAGCGAACGGCCTACCCTCTTCGCTCACAGATCTGAGGTTGAGCTGTACAGGCACAGCGCTCGCTGATCACATGCGGCACGATAAGAAGATGGAAGGCGACACGCTCCCGTTCCTTCTGCTCCGCGGCATCGGCAAAGCCTATCTTGCAAGAGACGTCGAGCTTGACGACGTCAGCGCATTCTTGAGCGCGGAGCTCAAAGCTGCAGCCTAAGGCGCTTTCCTCAAGCGCCCGGACGACCAGAAATGCTGGAGACTTTGCCTCTATCCGCGCTTTCAATGTTCGTCACTTTAGCGGCCCTCTTCTCACCCACCATCGCGTCATGCTCATGAAATAGCAGCTCAATTTCGCCGCGTCGCTCGAGCAGAAGATGCGCAATTCCTGGCGCAAGGCTCTCGCCTTCGCCAATCTGACCGAGCAGCGATGCAAGGTCGCTAGCGGTTGCATCGCGGGGCGATTTGAAGAAATTGCCCTTACGATCGAAATAGCCCGTTCCAGTTCTCGCCATAGTCAAAACCCCCCACAGGTTTCTTTGTAGAGGCCACACCATATGGCACCTCAGACCAGAGGGTCTCTTATTTCCGCGCGGTTAGCCAGAGCCTTTATGTAAATCTCAAGCGTGGGTCTCGGCCGTCACTAGACGAATCAGCGGCTTACTCACTTACAAGTGTATTTTGCTGCACTGGCGTGTGATGAAACTGACCAGCCGCAATCGCGACTCTACGCAGAATCACAGTGCTGGACCTCCAAAGGCTGTCTTATTCGAGCTCCAGGATCACTGCATCGACAGCCAGACTTTCGCCTTCGCTGCTGTTGACCTTCGCGATTGTACCAGCCTTTTCGGCGCGCAAGATGTTCTCCATCTTCATCGCTTCAACGGTGGCAAGCGGCTGTCCGGGCTGGACCTCATCACCCTCGCTCACATGCAGTTTCACGAGCATTCCTGGCATTGGGCAAATGAGCATCTTTGAAAGATCAGGCGGCTCTTTTTCGATCATGTGGTCAGCTAATGGGGCTAGGCTTGCAGGCAATACTAGGGCTTCGTGAGAGGCTCCGCGCGTCGTCAGTCGCCAACGCACGCCGATCCGCTCAATCTGCACCGCCATTTCATTATCGCCGGTCACTCGGGCGAGCGGCATGCCGACTTCCCAATCCCAAGTGCCGCGAATGGCCTCCCCGTCAACGCTGGCGCCGCCTTCTTCGAGAAGCACATCAAAGGATTGGGTTCCGATCTTGACCAGCCAACGTGATGGCGGGTTCTGGCGCCCATCGAGCTGACCCGAGATATGGCGCGCGCGCACCTGCTGAGTAAACTCTGCGCCCGCAAAGAGCGCTGCCAGCTGACGCAACCACACCTCATCGGCGGGAGCACCGTGAAATCCGTCGGGATATTCTTCCGCGATAAACCCAGTCGTCAGCTCGCCAGAGCGAAACCGATCATGCTGCATGATGGCGGAGAGGAAATCGACATTGTGCCCCAGGCCCTTGATCCGAAACGCATCGAGCGCTTCGATCTGCAGATCGGCCGCTTGCTCGCGCGTTGGCGCCCATGTGATGAGCTTGGCGATCATCGGATCATAAAAGATCGATACCTCGCCGCCGGCGAACACGCCGTCATCAACCCGCACTGAGCCCGCGCCATGCGCAACGCCGCGCCGCGCTTTGCCCGCGACCTCTTCATTCTCGGTCCATCCCGGAATGGTGGGCGTATATTCGACCAGACGGCCAGTTGAAGGGAGAAACCCTCGATAGGGATCTTCGGCATAGATGCGGTTTTCGATCGACCAGCCATCTATGCTGATATCGTCCTGCGCCATCTCCAGCTTTTCGCCCGCAGCAACACGGATCATCTGCTCAACAAGATCGATGCCCGTGATCGCTTCGGTGACCGGATGCTCAACCTGGAGTCTGGTATTCATCTCAAGAAAATAGAAGCTCTCGCCGGTGGGATCGGCGCCGCTTACGATCAGCTCAACCGTACCCGCGGAATGGTATCCCACAGCACGTGACAGAGCGACGCATTGCTCGCCCATCGCCTTGCGCATTTTACCAGTCACGAATGGCGAAGGCGCTTCTTCGACCACTTTCTGATGGCGCCGCTGGATGGAGCATTCGCGTTCGTTGAGATAAAGAATGGTACCGTGCTTATCGCCCAGGATCTGGATCTCGATGTGGCGAGGGTTCTCAATAAACTTCTCGATGAAGACGCGATCATCACCAAAGGAATTGAGACCTTCACGCCGCGTCGCCTCAAAGCCTTCACGCACGTCGGCTTCTGAGTAAGCGAGGCGCATGCCTTTGCCCCCGCCCCCTGCGCTCGCTTTCATCATCACAGGGTAGGTGATTTCGTTCGCGATGCGCACAGCGTGCTCAGTGTCTTCAATCTCACCAACAAAGCCCGGAACGACGTTGACCCCGGCTTCCATGGCGAGTTTCTTTGACTCGATCTTGTCGCCCATCGCCGCGATTGCGCTTGCCGGCGGACCGATAAAGGCGATCCCTTCCGCCTCCAGAGCTTCAACGAAGCTGGCCCGCTCTGAGAGGAACCCATAGCCCGGATGCACCGCTTCAGCGCCGGTCGCCTTGCACGCGCTGATAATCTTTTCGGGCACCAGATAGCTCTCCGCTGCAGGCGATGGACCGATATGCACTGCTTCATCAGCCATGCGGACGTAAGGCGCGTGGCGGTCCGCGTCGGAGTAAACCGCAACAGTCGCAATGCCCATTTTGCGCGCAGTCGTAATAACGCGGCAAGCGATTTCGCCGCGATTGGCGATCAGAATCTTGGAAAACAAACGCCGTGGCCTTTCGTTGTGTCCTCTCTCACCTTTAGCCTATGCCGCTAAGCGTGCACCGCTGCAACCGGCACACCTGGTCAAGTTCATTCAGGGCTGTTGGCGAGACTCTTGAGCTCAGCAGTGCGAGCGTTCGTCAGCGCTGTCTTACAGGTAGAAACGAGCAAGGGTTCGAGCGATCCACCGCGTGCAGTGTAACCATCCACCCGGCAATGCGCATCGCGATAGGTCAGCCAAGCGCGTTGCGCTGCCAAAAGGCTCTGAAACCAGCCAGGGCGACCATCGCCATCCGGCTGATACTCAGCAAAATCCGCATCGCGCGCCTTCATTTTGGCGCGCGTCTTCTTCCACTGCGCGTTGAGCTTTGCATCAGCGATCAGGAAATCGCGATGAGCACAGATATTCATCTCCTGCTGCACGCCGCGATCTGCAGCCTCCTGGTCACAATCGGGCAACTCAGCGGGCTGAACAAGGATCAGCAGCGCAAACATCATGAGACACACGTCCTTTTGGCAAATTCGATGAGGGCCGAAGCATAGGCGGGAGTGCCGCGACGGCCACCCTCCCCGCGCGAGAGATCTTGGACAGCGTCAGCCAATCGCATGATATTACGCGAGCTGAGCGATCCGAGTTCCTGAACATAGATGCCAATCGTGAAGACAATGGCGCGGCTTTGCGGCAAGCGGCGCAAGGTCTGACGCTCCGATCGCACGAACAGGGCCTCGCCTGCGTTTTCTTGCGTTACATGCCTGAATTGATCCGCCGGCTCACCCTCAGCGAGCCAACGACGCTCTCCTGTGGGGGCGATGAACCAATTGCAGCGGCCAAAGATTGGACCGGGGCGCAGTGTTTCCATGAACCGGTCCACGCCGCTCGCCAGCTGCTGTTCATATCCTGCAATGTTCGCGTGAAGAGCGCGCAAAGGCAGGCCGAGCTTCTCCTCCACGCTCCAGTCGCTTGGCCAAGCGACCGCAGCGCCGATCAAACGATAAAACTCCTGACCCTCGAAACGCTGGAGCAGGCACATATCCTCATGCGCGCTGGCAGCTGCCTCGGCCAAACCGCCATCCAGTCCCATGAGACTGGCGAGCTCCTGGCCAGGCTCCTGCGCATGGCGGGTCAATTGAATACCCTGCGGATATTCTTCGAACGCCAATGACCGAGCCGCAAGATCAGGCGCCGGTTGAAGCCACTCGTCTTCGGAAAGCTTGACCAGCGACATCTTCAGCTTCCCGCCGCCACGCGCTTTGGGAAGCAAGCTCTCAACGTCGAAGCCAAGCGTCAAATGAGCGTCCGCCTAAAGAGCAGCCAAGCCCGCCGCCAGATCAGCCTTGATGTCCTCAATATTCTCGATGCCAACCGATAGACGCACGACATCAGGCCCGGCGCCCGCTGCGATCAGCTCTTCTTCCGAAAGCTGGCTATGGGTCGTGGACGCTGGATGGATGATGAGCGAGCGTGTGTCACCAATGTTGGCCAAGTGGCTGAAAAGCTTGAGGCTGGACACGAGTTTGACCCCCGCATCATATCCACCTTTAAGGCCGAAGGTGAAGACCGAACCGCCTTTGCCACCAAGATATTTCTGGGCGTGCGGGTGATAGGGATTATCGGGCAGGCCCGCGTAGCTTACCCATGCGACCTGCTCTTGCTCGGTCAACCATTGCGCGAGCTCCAGCGCATTGTCGCAGTGCTTCTCCATCCGCAGATACAGAGTTTCCATACCTGTCAAAGCCAAGAAGGCGTTCATGGGCGCAAGGGTGGGTCCAAGATCGCGCATACCGTGGACACGGCAGCTGATGATAAAGCCAATCGGGCCAATCTCAGCCAGCGCATCAACCAACACAGCGCCATGATACGATCCGCTTGGCTTAGTGATCGAGGGGAACTTATCCTCGTGCGCTTTCCAATCGAACTTGCCACTATCGACAATAACTCCGCCAATGGCGTTGCCGTGGCCGTTGAGGAACTTGGTGGTCGAGTGCACGATGATGTCGGCACCATGTTCAAACGGGCGGCACAGAGCCGGCGTCGCCATCGTATTATCGACCATTAGCGGCACGCCGCCAGCATGCGCAATATCAGCAATCGCCTGGATATCGCTGACAACGCCGCCCGGATTGGCCAAGCTCTCGATAAAGACCACGCGCGTGTTGTCATCGATCGCCGCCTTCACTGCATCAAGATCATCGGTATCAACAAATCGTGCTTCCCAACCGAACTTCTTGATCGCCTCGCCAAGCTGATTGAGCGAGCCTCCATAGAGCTTTTTCGCCGCAACGATGTTGCGGCCCGGCTCCATCAGCGTGTGAAAAGCGAGGATTTGCGCTGCGTGGCCTGACCCACAGCCGAGCGCGCCAACGCCGCCTTCGAGCGCGGTGATCTTGGCTTCGAGCGCATCGTTGGTGGGGTTTGAAATGCGCGAATAAATATTGCCAAACTCTTGCAGCGAAAAGAGCTTGGCCGCGTGCTCAGCATCATCGAAGACATAGGATGATGTCTGATAAATCGGCGTGATGCGCGCGTTGCTGTGAGGATCAGGTTCGCATCCGGCGTGCACAGCCATGGTTTCAGGGCGCATTTCAGGCGTATCAGTCATATCTCGCATCCCTCCCAATCAGATAAAATGAGCGCAAAAGCCTATTCAGCCGCCTCATCGATAGCGCTATCCAATGGCGGCATATTGTGACCAAGCAGCGTCAGGATGTCGGCTGCACATTCAACCACATTTGAGCCGGGGCCGTAAATCCCCTGCACACCCGCATCGCGCAGAAAGTCGTAATCCTGTGGCGGGATCACGCCGCCTGCCGTTACCTTGATGTCAGCACGCCCCGCATCGCGCAGCAACCGGATAAGCTCAGGGATAAGCGTCTTATGGCCAGCGGCAAGGCTGGAGGCGCCGATAACGTCAACGTCCTTCGCCAGCGCCATGTCGCGCGTTTCTTCAGGCGTCTGAAACAGCGGGCCGGAGACCACTTCAAAACCCATGTCGGCAAAGGCGCTCGCGATAACATTTGCGCCGCGATCATGGCCGTCCTGGCCCATCTTTGCGACCATAATGCGCGGTTTGCGACCAAGGCGGCGCTCGACCGCGTCTACGCCGTTGGTCACTTGCTCCCAGCGCCGGTCAAACTCATAGGCGCTCGCATAAACGCCGCTGACAGGTTTGGGCGTTGCATCGTGGCGACCAAAGACCTCTTCCATCGCAGATGAAATCTCGCCGAGCGTTGCATCAAATCGAGCAGCGCCCACCGCCAGCTCAAGGACATTGCCATCCTCTTTGCAGCCTTGCGTAAGCGCGGCGAGTGCAGCGCGGCACGCCTCTTCATCCCGGCTTGCGCGGACCTTGGCTAGCCGCTCGATCTGACCCTTGCGCACAGCCGCGTTGTCGACCTCGAGCGTGTCGATCAGTTCCTCGTCCTCGGGCTGGTACTTGTTGACGCCCACGATCACGGTTTCGCCGCGATCGACCTTGGTCTGTTTCTCCGCCGCCGCGCGTTCGATCTCAGCTTTAGGCGCACCGGTCGCGACATAAGCGGTCATCCCGCCCGCCTCATCGACTTCGGCCATGAGCTTCTCGGCCTCTTCGACGAGCGTTGCGGTCAGAGCTTCGACATAATGCGAGCCCCCGAGCGGATCGACGACCTGCGTGATCCCGCTCTCTTCCTGCAAGACCAGCTGCGTGTTGCGCGCTATGCGAGCCGAGAAGTCAGTAGGCAGCGCAATCGCCTCGTCCAATGCGTTGGTGTGGAGCGATTGAGTGCCGCCCAATGTCGCGGCGAGTGCCTCAACCGTCGTGCGGATCACGTTGTTGTAAGGGTCCTGCTCTTGCAAGCTGACACCTGACGTCTGGCAGTGAGTGCGCAGCATCTTGGAGCGTTCTGACTTCGCGCCCAGATCATCCATGACGCGGTACCACAGCGTGCGTGCAGCGCGCAGTTTGGCGATCTCCATGAAAAAGTTCATGCCGATGCCGAAGAAGAAACTGAGGCGACCAGCGAAAGCATCAATGTCGAGGCCGGTGGCCATTGCGCGCTTGGCGTATTCCTTGCCGTCAGCGATGGTGAAGGCGAGCTCTTGCACTGCCGTCGCGCCGGCCTCATGCATGTGATAGCCGCTGATAGAAATGCTGTTGAATTTCGGCATGTTAGCGGACGTATATGCGATGATATCCGCGATGATCCGCATGCTTGGTTCGGGCGGATAGATATAGGTGTTGCGGACCATGAACTCTTTGAGAATATCGTTCTGGATGGTCCCGGAGAGCTTCTCGACCGGGACACCCTGCCGCTCACCCGCCACGATGAAGAACGCCATAACCGGGATCACCGCCCCGTTCATCGTCATGGATACCGACATCGCATCGAGCGGGATCTGGTCGAACAGGATCTCCATATCCGCGACCGTATCAATCGCGACGCCGGCCTTGCCGACATCGCCGAGCACACGCGGATGATCGGAATCGTAGCCGCGGTGCGTGGCGAGATCGAAGGCAACGCTCAGCCCCTTTTGCCCGGCGGCCAAGTTGCGGCGGTAGAAGGCGTTTGATTCCTCAGCGGTCGAGAAGCCCGCATATTGCCGGATCGTCCACGGGCGCCCT
>JBCBOW010000060.1:0-8093 GCA_039821045.1 Pseudomonadota bacterium | reverse complement strand
ATCTCGCAAGGATGAGCCGCCATCACGGATCGAGGCTTCGAGCACATCGCGGATCGCGGGGACCAACCTCGCAAGCTGCGGCTTGGTGACCTTGCCGCCCTTCTTCATCGGGTGGATGCGAGCGCGCCATAAGGCTTCGCAGACATAGATATTGCCGAGCCCGGCCACGATTCGCTGATCGAGCAGGCACAGCTTGATCGCCTGGGTCTTGCCTTTGAGGGCGGCCTTGAGGTGCTCTGCGGTCAATTCTGCTCCGAGCGGCTCTGGACCCATCGCAGCAAATTGCGGCCAATCAGGCAGCGCCGGGGTCGAAACCATATCGACCGACCCAAACCGGCGCGGATCGTAGAGAGCAAACCGATTGCGCGCGGTTTCGATCAACATGTGATCATGGGGCTCGCTTGAAGCCGGGTCGATCCGCCAGCGCCCGCTCATGCCCAAATGGAAGATTACGGTAGCCGAGCGATCGAGATGGATAAGACCATATTTCGCGCGGCGCGACAGACCTGTCACGCGCGCGCCCGTCATCACCTGGATGAGATCAGGCGGGAAGGGACGGCGCAAGTCCGGGCGATTGAGCACAACGCGCTCAATCCTCTCCCCCTCAAGGAAACGCGCCAGACCGCGCACGGTGGTTTCGACTTCGGGTAACTCAGGCATTGCGTCTGCGGCGTTGGGCGAATGTGATGCGCGAGGCAAGCCAGCACCATCTTCAAGCGAGGCATGCGCCGCGCATCATGCAGTGCGGATCATGCATCAAAGTCACCCTTTGCGCGCTGGGCGATTCCATCTAGGGGACATGGCTATGAGCGAAACGAGCACCCCTGAGCCCTCCAGCGAAACTGTGTCCTTTGGTTATGAACAGGTCGCGCCGGAGGAGAAGACGCGCCGCGTGGGCGAGGTCTTCACCAGCGTGGCCCGCAAATACGATATCATGAACGATGCGATGAGCTTTGGCATGCATCGCGGCTGGAAGGATCGCTTTGTTAAGCGCGTGAAGCCGCAAGCCGGCGAACACATCCTCGATATGGCTGGCGGCACCGGCGACATTGCCTTTCGCATGGCGGATGCGGGCGCGGATGTGACAGTCGCCGATATCAATCAGGACATGCTCGATGTGGGCGCCGAGCGCGCGATGGAGCGCTCGCAAAACGAAGAGACCGGCGCGCTCGTCTTCACACAGCAAAATGCGGAAAGCGTCGATTTCGCAAGCAACACCTTCGATGCCTACACAATCGTCTTTGGCATCCGCAATGTGACCTACAAGGACAAGGCGCTGGCAGAAGCGCACCGCGTGTTGCGGCCTGGCGGGCGGTTTTATTGCATGGAGTTTTCGACGACTGAGTGGGCGGGCTTCAAAGAGGTCTACGATTTATACTCGGCGCAGATCATGCCGCGGATGGGGCAGGTGATCGCGGGCGATGCCGATTCGTATCGCTATCTGGTCGAATCGATCCGCAAGTTTCCCCGGCCCCCTGCGTTTGAAGCGATGATCCGCGAGGCAGGTTTCGTAAACACCAAGTATGAAACGATCCTGGGCGGCGCTGTAAACATCCATTCTGGCTGGAAGGTCTGATCCGGGAACCGCTCGGGCGCTCAATCGCACTTCATCCATGACTTCGCCTGTCCTTCATCTCACGCGCCTTGCACGCTGGGGCATCACGCTCGCCCGGCGGCGCGCACTGGTGGGGATCGAGAATGATGTGAACGCTCCGCCTCCGGTCAGGCGCCTGGCGAAAATGGCGCGGCTGGCGACCTTCACATCGAAGAAGGGCAAGCCGGATTATGCAGGAGCATTTCGCGCGATTGGTCCGGCGGCGATCAAGCTGGGACAATCGCTGGCGACGCGGCCGGATCTGGTGGGTGAGGAAGCGGCGAACAATCTCCTCAGCTTGCAGGATTCGCTCCCGCCCGTCCCGTTTGAGAAGATCAAAGCCTCGATCGAGCAGAGCTTTGATCAGCCGCTTGATGCGCTTTTTAGCTATGTCGATCCTGAGCCTGTGGGCGCTGCCTCGATTGCGCAGGTTCATAAGGGCACGACGACCGATGGCTACGAGGTTGCCATCAAAGTGCTGCGCCCAGGCATTCGCGAGAAGTTTGCGCGCGATATTCAGACCTATGAGTGGGCCGCGGCGCATGTGGAAGCGATGGGCGGCGAGGCCTCGCGCCTGCGCCCGCGCTTAACGATTGCCAATTTCAAGCGCTGGACCAATTCCGAGCTTGATCTGAGGCGCGAGGCAGCCTCGGCTTCAGAGCTCGCGGAAGAAATGTCAGGCGTGGGTGGCTATCGCATCCCGGCGATTGACTGGGACCGGACCAACGGCCGCGTTATGACGATCGAATGGATCGATGGGGTCAAAATCTCCCGGCGCGATGAACTGGTCGCGCGCGGGCACGATCTGACACGGCTGGCCGAGCGTCTGGTCATCAGCTTTCTGACCCAAGCGATCAGCGCCGGGTTCTTCCATGCGGACATGCACCAGGGAAACCTGTTTGTTGAAGACGATGGCACCATCGTAGCGATCGACTTTGGCATCATGGGCCGGATTGACCGGCGCGCGCGCCAATGGCTCGCCGAAATCCTCTATGGGCTGACCACTGGCAACTACAAACGCGTCGCCGAGATCCATTTTGAGGCGCAATATGTGCCGAGCTATCATTCGGTCGGTGAGTTTGCGACGGCGCTGCGCGCGGTGGGGGAGCCGATGCGCGGCAAGCCGGTGAAAGAGCTCAGCGTTGGCCAGATGCTTGATGGCCTGTTTGCGATCACCCGCGATTTTGACATGCAAACCCAGCCGCACCTGCTTTTGCTGCAAAAGACGATGGTGATGGTCGAAGGGATCGCCACCCAGCTAAACGAAGATATCAATATGTGGGACACCGCCGCGCCCTATGTGCGTGAGTGGATCCGCGATGAGCTGGGGCCTGAGGCGGCGGTGGCGGACCGGATCAAGGAAGACACCGAGACGCTGTTCCGCCTTCCCGGTCTGATCCGGCGGCTCGAGGAGAAGTTTCCGCTCAAAGGCGGTGCGCCCGAGCCTGCACCGCTGCCAGAAATTCCGCTGCTCACGGACCGCGCAGCAGGATCTGGCGGCGGCTGGATCGGGTATCTCATCGCCGGCCTCGCGGGTGCTGGCACCATGTGGGCCGCAGCCGCTTTTGGATTGCTCGGCTAGTCTTTAACCGGCAACACCCGCGCACCGACGAGCGCGAGCGTCCCGATCACCGCTTCAACGATCATCGGCAGCACAAATCCGTCAAACGGGCCATCAATAGATAGGCTCACGACCCGCACCGCCAACGTCACCAGCATCAGCGCTCCGCCGATCACCAGCGGATCGCGGCGTCGGGCAATCGCACCCCATATGAGGCAGCCAGCGCCAATCACGAAATAGCCGGTGAAATCGGCTCGGGTCGAGGTAATTCCATGCGTGGTTTCTACCACAAGTCCAAAGTCTGCGCCTGATCCGACCGGGTCCATAAGAAAGCCCGCGCCGAGAAAAAGCAGCAATCCCCCGCCCGCGATCAGCAGGCCTCGCAGCGCCATAATCATAGTCAGCCCCTATTTCCTCGATTCCTTCCCTATCGCGATACAAGATATGGCGATTGCGTGCAGTGGTGTTTAAGCGCAATCTTAACCATAAGAGGCCAAATCGCTTTGAGTCTGGTGGGCTGTGTTCCTTGGTGTCTTTGCTTGGCGCGGGGGAGGAGGCTCGCTAGGACAAACCACTGTGCACTGGCGCCCGGCATGCGCCCTGTTGGGAGACACTTTTGCGATGAGCGGTGTGGGGCCGAAAATCCTCCTCGTCGTGGGCGGCGGTATCGCGGCCTATAAGTCTTGCGAGCTGGTTCGCCTCATCCGCAAGGGCGGGGGCGAGGTTACCTGCGTGCTCACTAAGGGCGGGCAGCAATTCGTCACGCCCATGTCGCTCGCCGCGCTCAGCGAGAATCAGGTCTACACCACGCTTTGGGATCTCAAGAACGAAGCGGAGATGGGCCATATTCAACTGAGCCGCGAAGCCGATCTCGTGGTGGTCTGCCCGGCGACGGCCGATGTGATGGCGAAAATGGCGGCCGGAATTGCAGATGATCTGGCGACCACGCTGATCCTTGCGACAGACAAGCCGGTGATGGCCGTGCCCGCGATGAACGTGCGCATGTGGGAACACGAATCAACGCAGCGTAATGTCGAGTTTTTGCGCCAGGCGGGCGTGACAGTGCTGCATCCTGACGAAGGGCCAATGGCCTGCGGTGAGTTTGGCTATGGTCGCTTGCCTGAGCCCGATGTGATCTGGCGCGAGATCGCTGCGCATTTCGGCATCGAAGTGCCCGAGGCGACGCCTGCGCCTCAGCCCGCTAACGATGCAAATGGCGTTGTTGAAGCGCTTGAGCCCGAAGACGAGAGTGCCAAAGGCGGCGGGCTTGGCGGATTGATCTCCAAGATTATCCCGCGCTCGACCGCCAAGCGCTCCGCTGACGAAATCGAAGCCGAATACGCTGAGCTTGAAACGCCTGAGGACTTTGATCCTGAGGATCTGCCGCCGGTGGAAGAGGAAGAGATCGAGTTCAATCCCGACATGGGTGGGCCTTTGCTTGCGAAAAAGGGCGGGGCATCTTCAGCGCCGCCGGTCGATCCCGATGCGATCAACCATGAGGTCAACCAGCGCCAGCAGCCGCCAGAAGAGCTGGAGGCTGAGCCGGGGGCCGAGGAAGAGGCAGCTGAAGCGGAAGAACCCGGTGCCAAAGAGCCCGAAGCCAAGTCAGCGGCGAAGAAGGCCGCACCCAGGAAAGCCGCCGCACAGGCAGAAGACATCGAGCAAGAGCAAGACGATGCGCTTGCCGGAGAGAGCTTCGGGATCGCGGCTGATTATCGCCCGCTTGAAGGACGGCATGTCCTCGTAACCGCGGGGCCAACATGGGAATCAATTGACCCGGTGCGTTACATCGCCAACCGATCCAGCGGTAAACAGGGCTTTGCCATTGCCGCCGCAGCTTCTGCACTGGGCGCCAAGGTCACGCTGGTTGCAGGGCCGGTCGCGCTCAAGACACCTGCTAACGTTGACCGGATTGATGTCGAAAGCGCAGCAGAGATGAACCAGGCTGTGCGCGAGGCTTTGCCCGCTGATGTTGCGATCATGGTGGCAGCCGTCGCAGACTGGCGCCCGCGCCAATACATGCCCGAAAAGATGAAGAAGCGCGGCTCTGCGCCGCCTGCGCTCATGCTGACCGAAAACCCCGATATTCTCACCAACCTTGCAGCGGCCGATAAGCGACCCGAGTTGGTCGTTGGCTTTGCAGCCGAGACTGAGGATGTCATCCACAACGCCAAGCAGAAGCGCAAGCGCAAGGCGGCGGATTGGATCATCGCGAACGATGTCTCCGGCGATGTGATGGGCGGCGATGAAAACCGCGTTCATATTGTCAGCGAAGAGGGGGTCGATAGCCTCGATCAGATGCCCAAGGCCGCGGTCGCCATGGCGCTCGCTCAGCGGATTGCGGATACTCTGACGGCAGAGGCCGCTGAGTGATCCGGTCTGCGCATGTGTCTGTTGCGGTGAAGCGTTTGCCGCATGGCGAAGGGCTGGAGCTTCCCGCCTATGCCACCGCTGGCGCAGCTGGGATGGATGTGGTGAGCGCGCAGGATGTGACGCTGCAGCCGGGCCAACGCTATGCCGTGCCCACCGGGTTTGCGATGGCGATCCCTGATGGCTACGAAATCCAGGTGCGTCCGCGCTCGGGTCTGGCGTTCAAGCATGGGATCACAGTGCCCAACACGCCCGGCACGATCGACAGCGATTATCGCGGCGAATTGCTGGTGCTGATGATCAATCACGGCGCGCATGATTTTGAGATCAAGCGCGGCGATCGCATTGCGCAATTGGTGCTGGCACCGGTTGTTCAGGCGGCCTTTGAGGAAGTCGAGACGCTGGATGATACGGCGCGCGGCGAGGGCGGCTTTGGCTCAACCGGCGGGGCGAGCGGGCTTTAATCGTCCAGCGCTTCCCCGCTTGGCGCGAGCGTTTTGCTAACCGATAGGTTCCAGCGCAGCGCGGATGCATAGCGCGCCCTTTTGGGCTCCCCCTTGCCGTTGGTCGCTGGATCAAACCGAGCGCGCCGCAGCAGAATCGAGCAGGTTTTGAGGTCCAGATCGCGAAGGCCGCTTGTGCGGGTGATCGAGCAATCGGTCGGGCGTCCTTCAGCGTTCACGATCAGCGTGAAGCCGACCCGCCCATCGCTGCAGCCACCAAACCGGCATTCCGGCAGGTCAGTATCGCGAAACCAATTCTCTGGCGCGATTGGTACTGGATCGCGATTGGGCGGAAGCAGCTTTTCAGATTCTGGAACAGCCTGAAGGGGAGCGGCCGGCTCGGACTGCGCCAGCGCTGAGCCGCTGAGCATCTGCCCAGCGGCCACAAGCAAAGCGGTCCAGACGCTCCATCTCTTCATAAAGCCAAAACCAAAAAGGCGGCGCTGATCCCTTGCGCCGCCTCTCCGTCCCATCCATGGGCCGAGTTGATGACGGGCAATGTAGCCTATTACTTCGCGACTTTCACGGTCTTTTCGTCATCACGTATAGTGATGCGAAGAGTCTCCCCGGAATTGCCGGGAAAATCGGTGAACAGCGCATCGACAAGATTGGGCACGATGGTCTGCAACCGGTTTGAACGCGAGACCGATTCAGCGCGACCTTCAAACAGGCGCTCGCCCGTGCTGGCGCGATCAATCTTCAGATCAATCTCGCCGGTAAAGATGGTGTAGCTGCGTACTGTCGGCCCGGCGAGGAACGGATCGTAGAACCCGAACGCATAAGCGCGCCGGAAACCGAAGCCGCCGAACCCACCAAATCGGCCAAAGCCCGCTGCGCCAAATCCCGGCGTTGACCGGATGCGCTCGCGCCCATCGTCAACACCATAATCAAAGTTCACAATCAGATTCGCCGCTTCGGGCGCGGCTGCGCGCGTATATCCAAGCTGCGTCAGTTCTTGCGCGACCTGGTCAGCGTAAAGCGAGAATTCGAGCCCTCCGGCAAGCTTTGGATCTTCCGCGACAACCGCGAAGGTCTGGCCCTGCGGCGCAGGCAATTGCGCCGCAAAGCGCGATACGTCCGCTTTAAACGGCGTCGTGCATGCAGCAGCGCTCAAAGCAAGCGCGCCCGCAAGCGCAAGGCGCGTCAAAGAATTCATGGAGGAGGTCTTCTGTGGAGGTCTCATGGCAATCCCTTATGCAATACCCTTATCGATTGGCGCGCGTGGCCAGTCTAGTGGTTTATGAAAGTGATCGTCTGCGTAGCCCTCTCGTGGTGCCCGGCTTGTTCCACTCCTCCAATAGCGCAGCGCGCCAGTGGACTTTTGCCGATACACCGCAACCCTTACGACAAGCTTTCACTGCCGCATACTCCATGGAATACGCGGCCTGAACCGGATTTGAACGCATCCATGGCTCAGCCTGCCGTGCTGCTTAAAATGGCACCTCGCAAAAGCATCATCCGCGCACCAGGCCGAGCGCTTTATAGGCCGCGTTCAACGTCGGCTCGGCGCGTTCGCGCGCTTTGGCGGCCCCGCGCGCGAGGGTCGCATCAAGCGTTTCGCGATCATCCTTGAGCGCCACAAAGGCCTGCGAGATCGGCGCCAGCGTCTCGATCAGCACTTCGCCAAGCGCCGGCTTGAACGCGCCAAAACCTTGCCCGCCATGCTGCGCCAAGACCTGCTCAGCGCTTAGCCCTCTCAGCGCTGCGTAAATGCTCACCAGATTGAGCGCTTCTGCGCGTCCTTCGAGCCCCTCGGTTTCGCTCGGCAGGGGCTCTGGATCGGTTTTCGCCTTCTTCACTTTCTTCATGATCGTATCAGCATCGTCTGAAAGGTTGATGCGGCTCATGTCGGAAGGATCAGACTTGCTCATCTTGGCTGACCCATCGCGCAAGGACATGATCCGCGCGGCTTCAGGCGGGATGATCGGATCAGGCAGAGTGAACAGCGGCGCGTCTTCAGGGCAAAAATCATTGTTGAACTTTTGCGCAATGTCCCGGGCGAGTTCGAGGTGCTGCTTCTGGTCTTCGCCCACCGGCACATGCGTCGTCTGATAAAGCAGCACAT
>JBCBOW010000059.1:0-8095 GCA_039821045.1 Pseudomonadota bacterium | reverse complement strand
TCGCGCGCGCAATCCGAGCGCATGTCGCCCCGCTTACCAGCGCATTGAGCCGCTGCGATAGCTGGCCTTCAGGTGCGTCACCTGCGCGATAGAGCCAGGATGAAACGGCAAGACCCAGCACGCGGTCGCCTAGAAATTCGAGCCGCTGATAATCGCTTGCGCCTGTTTCACCGGCCGATTTTGCTTGGCCCTTTGCCGCGAGTGCGCCGTTAAAGCTCCCATGCGTGAGAGCTTCGAGCCACAAGGAAGGCGTTTTCACTGCGAAGCCAGATTGAGTCAGCCAGTCTCGCGCTTCGTCTTCCAGGCTGGACGGATTGTGTGTCATGTTGGCTTAACGCTCATAGGCCCGTCCCGATCCTGTCCCAGCGGGTCGCTGCGAACCAGCTCGCCGGATTTAGCCAGGTTGCGCTTCCATCGGTGGACCAGATGATCACTTGCGCTCTGCCAACAAGATTGTTCTGCGGTACCAGTCCAACACCCAAGCCGGCTTGCGCTTTAAAGCGGCTGTCGCGCGAATTGTCGCGGCTGTCACCCATGACAAACAGCTGACCTTCAGGCACGCGCATCGGGCTCAGCGTATCACCGTCCGAGTGGCCAAATTTGAGCACGCTATAGCTTAGGCCGCCGGGCAATGTTTCTCTGTATTGCGGGTAAGCGCAGATAGTTGCTCCGTTCTCGTCTTCGCTTTCGCGTCCGCCGAAATTGCAGCCGGTGTTTAGCGATACGGGAATGATGAAATCTTCTACTCGCTCACGGTTTACAAGCTCGCCGTTTAGTATGAGTCGGCCGTCAAACATCGCGACCGTGTCTCCAGGCACGCCGATCACGCGCTTGATGTAGTCCGATCCATCGACGGGATGCTTGAAGATGACGATATCACCGCGCTTCGGTGCTGCGGGTAGAAAACGCTCGCCGGGTTCAGCCGAGCCCAACGGGAGCGAAGCGCTCGAATAGCCATAGGGCCATTTCGCCGCGAGCAGTATGTCACCGTTCCAAAGCTGCGGATGCATGCTTTCTGACGGGATCGAAAATGGGGCGAAGACCAGTGTGCGCACCAGCAGCACGCCCAGCACAACGCCTGTCACCATCATCAGCAAGCTGCGGATAAAGCGCTGAGAGCGGGCCTTTTCCGCTTCATCGGCGGCTCTCACACGGTCGCGATTGCTCAATCCTTCAAGCTCGGCGCGCGATTTGGTCTTAACATCCATTGCCGCCATCCTTAGGCGCGGTGACACTGTCTCGCAAAGGGGAATGCTCCAAAATGACCAAGATCGCGCCCGCGACAGCCGAAATCTGGGAAGCGATTCCAGCGCTCCCAAAGCCGCGCATCAGCGACCTCTTCGCCTCGAACCCGAAGCGCGTACAGGAGATGTCAATGCGGCTCGAATGGCCGAGCGTGGAAGGCGAGACCGGCGGCGTGTTGATCGATTGGTCGAAAACGCATTTGACGCCGGAAGCGCTCGCTCAGTTTGAGGCTTTGGCTGACGCGATGCAGTTTGCCTCTGCGCGCGAAGCGTTGTTCAGCGGCGAGATCGTCAATGTCACCGAAGGCCGGGCGGCGACCCATGCGGCGATGCGAGGGAGTGGATCAGACGCAGCGGTCGAGGAAGGCGAGGCATTGCTGGCGCGCATGGGCATGCTTGTTGAGGCGATCCATCAAGGCGCCTTTGGCCCGGTGAAGCATCTCATCCACATTGGCATTGGCGGATCAGCGCTCGGACCAGCGCTCGCCGTCGATGCGCTCACGCGCGACCTTGCCAAGGTCGATGTCCACGTCGTCTCCAACATCGATGGTCTGGCGCTTGAAGCCGCATTTGCCGCCTGTGATCCCGCAACCACGATGATCGCGGTTGCGTCCAAGACCTTTACCACGATCGAGACGATGACCAACGCTGCCTCTGCGCTCGCTTGGCTGGAACGCGAAGGGGTCAATGATCCCAGCGGCCGCGTCGTCGCTTTGACGGCAAATCCAGAGCGCGCGGTGGAGTGGGGCGTGGACGAGACCCGCATTCTCCCGTTCCCCGAGAGTGTCGGCGGGCGATACTCAATCTGGTCCAGCATTGGTTTCCCGATCGCGCTCGCTATCGGGATGGGCGAATTTGAAGAATTTCTCGGCGGAGCGCATGCTGTTGATCAGCATTTTCTCCAAGCGAACGGGGCTTCCAATGCGCCGCTGATGGCCGCCTTTGTTGACCAATATTATGCGCGCATTCGTGGCTGCCAGACCCGCGGGGTGTTCGCTTACGATGAGCGATTGGCGCTGTTTCCCAATTATCTTCAGCAACTTGAAATGGAATCGAACGGCAAGGCCGTTACCGCGCAAGGCGAGCCGGTTAGAGCACCCACTGCACCGATCACATGGGGCGGAGTGGGAACGGACGCTCAGCACGCTGTCTTTCAATTGCTGCACCAGGGCACGCATCTGGTCCCGATCGATTTCTTTGCAAGCATTGCTCCCGGCGATGCGCTTGACCCGGCGCATCACAAGACGCTGCTCATGAATTGCCTGGCGCAAGGAGCCGCGCTCATGGCGGGCAAAACGTCAGACGATGCGGCGCGCTCCTATCCCGGCGATCGGCCTTCGACGATGTATTTGCTTGATGATATTGATGCAGCAGCCTTGGGCGCTCTGATCGCGTTTCATGAACACCGCACATTTGCCAATGCGGTGCTGATGGGGATCAACCCGTTCGACCAGTTCGGCGTGGAGTTGGGCAAGGCGATTGCCAAGCAGATCAGCGCGGGTGAAGGCGATTTTGACCCCAGCACGCGGATGCTTATGGAGGCGGCGGGTTTCAGCTGACAGCCGGGTCGATTGAGCGACAAATCGCTCAGAATGATTGACAAGAGACGGGCGATGACCCATTTGCGCGCTTTGCGAGGACGAGTGCAAGCGTGAAGCGGTGCGATGAAACGCACCTAGCGGCCCCTCGAACATCCTTTTCCCAACTTCCCATTTCACGCGGGCGGTTTCTTCCCCGCGTGCCGCCGCTGCCTTGCAGTGGGCGCTCGCTATTTGATTGCGAGTATCTATGACTGACACTTCCGATAGTCTTCGTTTCGAAGACCTTGGGCTCTCCCAGCCCGTTCTCCAGGCGCTTGATCTCAAAGGCTATTCGACGCCGACACCCATCCAAGCCGAAGCCATACCTGCCGTGCTTGATGGCCGCGACCTGCTGGGCATTGCCCAGACCGGGACCGGCAAGACCGCTGCGTTCATGCTGCCGGGCATCGATCGCCTGCGCGCTTCGGATAATCGGATCCCGTTCAAATCCTGCCGCATGCTCGTTCTTGCTCCGACCCGCGAACTGGCAACGCAGATTGCCAGTAGTGCAAAGGACTACGCCGCGCTGGCCGGGCTCAAAGTGCAAGCGATCGTTGGCGGCACAAGCGTCAACAAGGATCGCAACAAGCTGCATCGCGGGACTGATATTCTCGTTGCGACGCCTGGGCGGCTGCTCGATCTCATCGATCAGAAAGCCTTCAATCTCTCCGGAGTTGAAGTGTTGATCCTCGATGAAGCCGATCAGATGCTTGATCTTGGTTTCATCCACGCGCTTCGCCGGATCAATCAACTTGTTCCCAGGGAGCGTCAGACGCTGTTCTTCAGCGCCACAATGCCCAAGGCGATCAAGGAGCTTGTTGCGGGCTATTGCAACAATCCCGTGCAAGTCTCGGTCACGCCGCAAAGCACCACAGCTGAGCGGATTGATCAGTATCTCTTCATGGTGCAGCAGGATGAGAAGACGGCGCTGCTAGAATTGATCCTCTCTGGACGCCACCGGGTCCCGGGCGACTTTGAGCGCATCTTGATCTTTACGCGCACCAAGCACGGCGCTGATCGCGTGGTCAAAAAGCTCAGCCAGCGCGGTATTACAGCCAATGCGATCCACGGCAACAAGACGCAAGGCCAGCGCCAGCGCGCGCTCGACGAGTTTCGCTCAGGGCGCACCAGCATACTTATCGCGACAGATGTGGCGGCGCGCGGGATCGACATTCCCGGCGTCAGTCACGTGATCAATTACGAACTGCCCAACGTGCCCGAACAATATGTTCACCGCATCGGCCGCACAGCGCGCGCAGGGCGCGATGGCGTCGCTATTGCCTTTTGTGCTGAGGATGAGCGCGCTTATCTCAAGGACATTCAAAAGACGACCGGCGCCAGTCTTGAGCGGCTTGAGCTGCCGGAGAACTTTCGCGCCGTGGTTGAAGGGGTGGGGCCCACCAAGCCACCGCCACGTGGCCAGACGCGGGTCTCGCAAAAAAAAGTCAAAGCCAAACCAATCGGCGCGCGCGCTTCATCAAAGAGTGAGAACAGCGCCGGGAGACCTTCATCAAAGCCGCCGCAAAAATCGAAGCCCAAGCATCCCGCGCGAAAAGGGCGTCCGCAGGCGAAGGGGCAATCCGCTAACGCTGGAGCACGTGGACCTGCGGGTAACCGTCCTGGCGGAAAACCTGGATCGCGCAGTGGCGGCTCTCAGCGTCGTGCGCGCCCGGGCGGAGCGCGCCCACGCTAACCCCTTAAAAAGCGCCCCCACGCGTCTGCGGTTCAAGCGAAAATTAACCACAGGTTCCCTATGCCTCGCGTTCAGCAGTAGGAGCCGCGACGCGTCATGATCAGAACCGAGACGACCCTGGTGATTGGCGCCGGTGCGAACTGCGAGATCGAGATGCCAGACGGCGCCGAGCTCCTTAACCGGATCGCTGCCGGCTTCGATTTTGAACGGCTCGGAACTCAGCTGCAGACCCGCGACATGGTTGCGCTAGCGCATATTTTTGAAGCGGTCGCCGAGCGCCTCGACACAACGCCGGAAGCCTTGCAAGAAGCCGGGCAGACCATCCGGTTTGCCTCGCTCGTCACCTCCTCGATTGATCAAGTGCTTGAGCAATATGGCGGCAATCCGCTGGTGATCGCGGTGGGTAAGATAGCGCTTGCCTATTATGCGCTTCAGGCGGAGAGCAAATCAACGCTCGCGATCGAACCGCGAACGCCTGGCGAACTCCCCTTGCGTGGCACCGAAAATTGGCTCTTCCAGCTCGGTCAGCTCATCACGAAAGGCGTGCCTCGTGCGCAGGCTGAACAATGTTTCGATAAGCTCTCGATTGTGTGCTTCAATTATGACCGCGCGATCGAGCATTACATGCCTTGGGTGCTTAACATGGCCTTCGGGATGCCGATGGAAGAGGCGTGCCAAATGGTCGCCTCGCATATGCGCATCGTTCATCCCTATGGATTTGTCGGACCGCTGCCGTGGCAGTTTGCGGCAGGGCAACCGGCGGAGTGGGGCGATGAGGAGCCAGAGGATTGGCTCGCGCTTTCGCGCAATTTCTACACCGCGAGCGAGCGCGGAAAGGACCGGCGCTTTTCGAGCTTCCTGATGGCCGAGATCGCGCAAGGCCGCCGGCTTGGCTTTCTCGGCTTCGGGTTTGATCCGATGAACACCTCAATGCTGTTTGATCGCGTGCTTGATCATGATCCAGATGTGATGGTGTCGCTGCTGGGCATCGGCAAGGGCGCAGAAAAGGCGATCCACTACCTTTTGAAGCGCAACACCGGGGTGCAAAATCCCGACCTGATCCAGATCGAAGATATCAAGGCTTTCCAGCTTCTTCGCGATAACGCGCTCTTCCTCGAAACATAACTTGGCAACCGCCATTCACCGGCCCATATGCCCGCTGTCTTGACGTAAGGGAGCGATTAGCATGGCTGACACAGAGTTCGACTATGACCTTTTTACCATCGGCATTGGGTCAGGAGGAGTGCGAGCCAGTCGCGTTGCCGCGGCGCATGGTGCGCGTGTTGCAGCGGCGGAGGAATACCGCGTAGGCGGCACCTGCGTCATCCGTGGCTGCGTGCCCAAAAAGATGCTGGTTTACGGCGCGCATTTCGCAGAGGATCTGGAAGACGCAAAACACTTTGGATGGTCAATCGAAGGTAAGAGCTTTGATTGGGTGAAGCTGCGCGATCATGTGCAAAAGGACGTCGACCGGCTCGAGGGTCTTTATGGCGAGACTTTGAGCAACCACGATGTCTCGGTCTTCCAAGAACGCGCGGAGATCACTGGCCCGCATGAAATCACGCTCGCGAGCGGAAAGGTCGTCACCGCCAAATACATACTCATTGCCACGGGCGCACAGCCACATAAGCCGGAGTTTGAAGGTGTTGAGCATTGCATTACGTCGAACGAGGCGTTTCATCTCGAAGAGATACCTCGCCGCATTCTAATCGCGGGGGGCGGTTATATCGCCAATGAGTTTGCTGGCATCTTCAACGAGTTTGGCAGCAAAGTTACCATCGCGAATCGGTCAGATGTGATCTTGAGAGGCTATGATCAGAGCTTGCGCGATCGCCTGCTTCAGATCTCGCTCACGAAGGGTATCGAATTCTGCTTCAACGTACAATTTGAGTGGGTGCGAAAGCAGGAAGACGGAACCTTGCTTGTCAAAATGACGAATGAGGAAGAGCGGGTCTATGATCAGGTCATGATCGCCACGGGCCGCAAGCCAAACACAGATGGGTTGGGCCTCGAAGAGGTCGGGGTCAAGCTCGGCAAGAAGGGCGAAATCCTAGTCAATGAGTTCTCGCAAACCAGCGTTGAGCACATTTATGCTGTTGGTGACGTGACCGATCGCGTGCAGTTAACCCCAGTTGCGATCCGCGAAGGCCAGGCTTTTGCGGACAGTGTCTTTGGCGATGTTGAACCGTATGCGGTGGACCATTCCTGCATCCCGAGCGCGGTTTTCAGCCACCCGCCGATCTGCTCGGTCGGCATGACCGAAGGCGAAGCGCGCAACACTTTAGGGAGTGTCAAAGTCTACACCTCCGATTTTCGCGCGATGAAAAACGTTGTTGCCGACCGGTCCGAGCGCAGCCTTGTGAAAATGATCTGCGATGCAGCGAACGATCGCGTGGTCGGTATGCATATGATCGGTCCGGATGCGCCTGAGATCATGCAAGCCGCCGCCGTCGCAGTGAAAGCCGGGCTGACAAAGCGGGACTTTGACGCAACGACTGCGATCCACCCAACAGTGGCGGAAGAACTCGTGCTGCTGCGCTAGGTGCCTAGTGGCGAAGACGGGTGGGACTAAACTGCGCAGGGTAAAGCCCGACCGCTTCCCACTCGTCTCGCCATTCAAGCCCGAACAAAAGCGCCTCTGAAATCCGGGCGAGGGCCGGCGATGTCTGCAATCCGGCGCCCCCTTGCCCTGCGAGCCAAAAGAAACCGGGGCAGGCTTCATCAAAGCCGACAACCGGGCTTTCGTCCCGAACAAAGCTGCGCAGACCCGCCCAGCTTGTTTCGATGCGGCGCACGGTCAGCTCGCTCGCTTCTTCAATCCTCTGCGCGATCGTAGCGATATCAAGCTCTTCGGGCACCGCATCGCAAGGGGGGCTGGGCGTTTGATCCATCGGTGAGGCGATGAGACGGGCTGAGCCTTCGGGCAGTATGTAGAACCCTTCGCCTACGGTTTTCACGAAAGGCCAGTGGGACACATCGATGCCCGCGGGTGCCTCGAAGCCGATTACCGTGCGGCGGCGCGGTTCGATGCCGATCGGCTCTGCCCCCGCGAGCCGGGCAATCTCATCGACCCAGGCACCTGCTGCGTTAACCACATAGCGCGCTTTGAAAACCTCATCGCTCACTTTGGCAAGCCAATGTGCGCCATCATAGGTCAAGCTCTCGATACGCGCATTGGTGACCCATTGACCGCCATACGAGCGCAAGGCGCGAAGCGCGTTCTGGAGCATCACGTCGGCATCAAGCTTAAGCGATCCATGATCAAGCAGCGCATCCGCGCAATGATCGGCCCCGGTCTTGAGCGCTGGAAAATGCTGGCGCGCCTCTTCGCCGCTCATGCGGGTGTAGTCGCAACCATAATGGGCATGCACCGCTTCAAGCGCATCGAGTGCATCGCGCTGGTCAGCCCTGGCAATATGAAGTGCCGGATGGATCGAGGCGGCAGGTGCAAAGCCCTCGTCAGGCTCGGCTGCGAGATCAGCCATGCTGAGCGCGGTCAATGCTTTGACGCTCGGATCGCCCAATCCATAATGTGCAAAGGCGACGCTGCGACCAGAGGAATGGTACCCTGGCGCGCT
>JBCBOW010000058.1:0-8097 GCA_039821045.1 Pseudomonadota bacterium | reverse complement strand
CCTTGAAGGCGACGACTTTGCGGTCCTCTCAGACATTCTGGGTGATGAAGATCACCTCGGCGATATGGACTTTAAGGTCGCCGGTTCTGAAGAGGGCATCACCAGCCTTCAGATGGACATCAAGGTCGCCGGGATCACCAAAGAGATCATGGGCAAGGCGCTTGAGCAGGCGAAAGCCGGGCGCACGCATATCCTTGGCAAGATGGCCGAAGCGCTCTCGGGCGCTCGCGGCGAGGTGAGCAAGCACGCACCGCGCATCGAAACCATGCAAATCGCCAAGGAGAAGATCCGCGATGTGATCGGCACGGGCGGCAAGGTCATCCGTGAAATCGTCGCGGAAACCGGCGCCAAGGTCGATATCGACGATGAAGGCACGATCAAGATCTCTTCGAGCAACCTCGATGAAATCGAAGCCGCGAAAAAGTGGATCGAAGGCATCGTTGAGGAAGCCGAAGTCGGCAAGATCTACACCGGCAAGGTCGTCAACATCGTCGATTTCGGCGCGTTTGTGAACTTCATGGGCGGCAAGGACGGTCTGGTCCACGTCTCTGAAATGAAGAACGAGCGCGTTGAAAAGCCGACCGATGTTGTCAGCGAAGGTCAGGAAGTGAAGGTCAAGGTGCTCGAGATCGACAATCGCGGCAAGGTCCGCCTGTCGATGCGCATCGTTGACCAGGAAACTGGCGAAGAGCTCGAAGACACCCGCCCACCGCGCGAGCCGCGTGAAGGCGGACGCGGTGACAAGGGCGGCGATCGGGGTGGTCGCGGCGGTGGCCGGGGCGGTGATCGCCGTCGCGGCGGCGGCGGCGGTCGTGGTCCCAAAGGCGATCGGGGTGGACGCGATGGCGGCGATAGTGGCGGCGAAAAGGCGCCCGCTGATGGCCCCGCAGGCCTGCCTGACTTCCTGAAGGACTAAACGCCCTTCAAGCGAATACAAAAAGGCCGCTCGGAGCGATCCGGGCGGCTTTTTTCATGGGGCCTGTAAAGCAAAACCATGCCCCACGCGCGGCAGCGCTGCGCTTGAAGAACCACCGCCCGCTTCTTAATGATACACCATATCGTTTTAGCCGGAGCCCGCCCCTCATGAACGCCCCCACCGATCTTCCCAAGAAACTACCCGTCACCGTCCTTTCCGGCTTTCTTGGCGCTGGCAAGACAACGCTGCTCAATCACATTCTCACCAATCGCGAAGGCAAACGTGTGGCGGTGATCGTCAACGATATGTCAGAGGTGAACATCGACGCTGATCTTGTGCGCGGGGGCGAGGCGGCTTTGTCACGCTCGGAAGAAACGCTGGTTGAGATGACCAACGGCTGCATCTGCTGCACCTTGCGCGATGATCTGCTCAAAGAGGTCCGCACGCTGGCTGAAGATGGCCGCTTCGATTACCTCGTGATCGAGAGCACCGGCATCTCCGAGCCGCTCCCCGTGGCGGCGACTTTCTCATTCCGCGATGAGGAAGGCGAGAGCCTGGGCGATGTGTCCGAGATCGATACGATGGTGACCGTTGTCGATGCGGTGAACCTGCTCGCTGACTACTCGAGCAGCGATTTGCTCTCAGCGCGCGGCGAGACCGCGGGCGAGGGCGATGATCGCAGCCTCGTGAGCCTGCTGGTCGAACAGATCGAATTCGCCGACGTGGTGATCGTCAACAAGGCGCGCGATGTGAGCCCCGAGCATCTTGCCATGGTCAAGAAGGTGGTCGCCTCGCTCAATGGTGATGCCAAGATCATCGAAGCGGATCACTCCAAGGTCGATCTTGATGATGTGATCGGCACCGGGCTCTATGATGAAGAGCAGGCCGAGCAGCACCCGACATGGCTCAAAGAGCTGTATGATTTCGCCAGCCACCGGCCCGAAACCGAGGAATACGGCGTTGAAAGCTTCGTCTACCGCGCGCGCAAGCCGTTCGATCCGGCCAAGTTTTATGATTTCCTGACCGGCGACAACCTTGATCGGATCATCCGCGCAAAGGGCCATTTCTGGATGGCGACGCGCCCGGATTTCCTCGCCGAGCTGGCGATCGCGGGGACGCAGAAGAGCGTAAGCCGGATGGGCCGCTGGTGGGCCGCTGTGCCGAAGAACCGCTGGCCCGATGATGGCACCTTCGAAGAATTCGTGATGAAGCACTGGGACGAAACCTGGGGCGATCGGCGCCAGGAAATGGTCTTCATCGGCATCGGGCTCGATCAGGCCAAGATCAAGGCCGCGCTCGATGCGTGTCTGGTCGACGCGGACGAATTCACCCCCGAAGCGTGGGAGGCGATGAACGATCCCTTCCCCGTGTGGGGCGAAGCAACGCCGCTGCCCGAAGACGCATAGTCGCAGCCGCGAGCGAGCTCTGCCACCGCCTCGCCGCGGGCCTAGAAATCGTAGATGATCGTGATGCGGCTGATCGTGTCGGTCTTTACAGCGCCTTCGGGCGGGTCCGTGTCATGCTCGAGCGTGTAGGATACGCGCAGCGAGATATCGTCCGACATTGCCACTTGCAGGCCGGTGTCTGAGATAAACGTGCTTGAGCCATCCTGGACAAACGCGCTGCCATCCTGTGTTAGGCTGAGCGCGTCCGAGATCGTCCAGTCGAAATCGAGCGCGGCAAGTCCGGCGATATTGCTGCTGCTTGTGCCATCGACAAGCTCGGTTCGGCGCCATGCGGGCCCCGCTTTGAAGGACAGCGTGGGGCCAGCGGTCAAAATGTCATAGCCAAGGCCGCCCGAGGCCGAATAGCGCGCGGAAAAGCCCTGAAACCGGTCCTGCTCATATTGCGCGAGCGCATAAGCGTAGAGCCTGTCAGAGATCTTGATGTTGGGCTCATAGGCGGCGAGATATTGCTCGCGGGTGACGACGCCTTCGGTCTCCTGATAATCCGCGCGGCCCGAAAGCTTGTGGCGCCAATTGATCCCGTTTCGCACCAGCGAGAGCGAGGCGGTGAGCCCGGTGTTCTCCGCGTTGCCGGTGGAGATGAACGCGCCAAGCTCGCCTTTGCCCGTCCAGTTATCAAACAGTCCGGCGCGGCGCACCTCGGCCTCTTTGGCAGCTTCAGCCTCGGCCTTAGCCTGCGCCAAATCAGCCTCGAACCCTTCAAGGATTGCATCAAGCTCGGCAGCGTCATCGGGATTGGTGGTGCGCGCCAGATCAATCACCGTGCGCACCTTGGTTTCATCGCCCGTCTCTATCGCTGCATCAATCAGCGCGCGAACCGGATCGGGTATCGCCGCCAGCGCAGCGCTGTGCGTGGCAGAGGCGACGAGCGCGAGCGCCAGATATCGTCGTCCAATTGCGAGTTGCATCTCAGGGCATCTTGATCCGCACAGCGCCCATAAAGTCAGACTTCCCAATCGATACACCGAGCATGCGCGCAATCGAATACGCGGCGGTGGCGTGGAAATAGAAATTGGGCTGCGCAAAGCTAAGGAGGAAGTTCTCAACCGTGAAATCCATCGCCATCTCTTTGAACTCAAAGCGCATATCGCGCCCGATCCAGCTCTCCATCTCGTCCTCTTCCAGCCCCTTGAGCGCATCGCGCGCAGCGCTCAGCTTGTTGCGCAGGGCCTCAAACGTGGTGGGCGGCGGGTTGATGTCAGGGCTGTAGACGCCTTGGTGCACGGCCTCGATCGCGCCAGCTGTGTGCTCGGCAACGCTTTTGATCTGATAGCAAAAGGGCAGCATGTCCTCGATCAGCTGCGCACTCAGGATGCGGCTTTGATCGCAATCTTGCTCTGCGCACCAGGCCTCGGTTTTGTTGAGCAGATGATCGGCTGTCCCGAGCATTTGCAGGCCACTGGGCACAAAAGCTGCGTGAAGTGTAAGCGGCATAGTCTCTCCCCTGTTTGCAAGTCCCGCATCCGGGCTCAATACGCATATGCGAAAGCCCGCTGATAGCGATCAGCGGGCTTGAATGCATGTGTCAATCTGTGTCTGGCTTTCGCATGCGCGTCTCACGGTTCGCATGAGCTCAGAGCCAAGCGGCGCCAAGGCACTTTAGCGGACGCGTGGGCCACCAAAGGGCAACGGCGGCGGCGGACGGCGCGCACCGCGCGGCAGCTGTGCCTGATAGGCCCGCCCGCAATGTTCGACGCAATAGGGAAAGCCCGGGTTCACAGGCTTGCCGCAGAAGTGGAAGTCCGGCTCGCCCGGGTGCCCCATCGGCCAGCGGCACACTTTGTCCGAAAGATCGAGCAGGCTCGTCTTGTCGGCAATCTCTGGGCTGGGCTTGGCCGGCACCAGACGGCGCGGCGGGGCAGGGGGGATCGGCGCTTGTTGATCGCCTGGGCCCTGACGCAGGAAGCCGCCCGGTCCAACGGAGACGATCTTGGGCAGATCGCTCGAAGGGTTTGGAAGCGGCTGCGATGGGTTGGCCGGATCGCTTGCAGGAGCGGCGGGGCCAGCTGATTGAGAAGACGAGGTGCTCTCTGCCGGTTGAGCTGCGCCGCGATCAGGCTTCGTCGCAGGCTTGGCCGGCGCTTTGGCGGCGGGCTTTGCCGCTGCAGCCTCTTTCTTGGGCGCCGCCGATTTGCTCGCCGCTTTCTTGGCCGCTTTCTTCTTCTCGTTGGCTTTCACCGGGGAGGGACGGGATTTGAGCCCCAAGCGGTGCGCTTTGCCGATTACGGCGTTGCGGCTCACACCGCCCAGTTCCTCTGCAATCTGGCTCGCCGTTGCGCCGCCTTCCCACATCTTTTTGAGCGTTGCGATGCGCTCGTCAGTCCAACTCATATGCTTAGATTTCCGTCCGTATTGGTTTGTGCGCTTTGCGAGCCGACAGGTTCGAGCCCCCGCGCGCCTTGTCTGTTGCTATTCACTGGCCTAGGCGCGTGCGCATGCCTGATCAAGCGTCCACCACATCAAATGGCGCGCCTTCGCCAAATGTGAAGAGCCCCGATACCCAATCTGAGCGGCCTTTCCCACCGCGCGGGCAGCCGATCATCACGGGTATCAACCGTATCGGGCTCACAGCGCTGTATATGAAGGAGGTCCGGCGCTTTCTCAAAGTGCAGACCCAGACGATCTGGGCACCGGCGGTCACCACGCTTTTGTTTCTGGTGATTTTCACTGTCGCGCTGGGGCGGGAAGGGCGCGAGGTGCTGGGCGTGCCGTTTGCGAGCTTTGTTGCACCGGGGCTGATTGTGATGGGGATGATGCAAAATTCCTTTGCCAATTCCTCCTTTTCGCTGCTTGGCGGCAAAATCCAGGGCACCATCATCGATTATCTGATGCCGCCGCTCTCTCCCGGCGAGCTGATGGCTGGCATTGTCGGCGCAGCGGTGACGCGGGCGGTTGCGGTCGGCTGCACGGTTGCCCTCGCGATGGCCCTGTGGCCCGGCGTTAGCCTGGGTGTAGCGCATGTATGGGCGATCATCTGGTTTGGGCTCATGGGCTCGATCATGCTTGCGCTGCTGGGGCTTGCGACCTCTGTGTGGGCGGAGAAGTTTGATCACAACGCAGCGATCACCAATTTCGTAATCGCGCCGCTGTCGCTGCTTTCGGGCACGTTCTACGTGATCGAGAACCTGGCGCCCGCGTTTCAGGCGGTGAGCCGGGCAAACCCGTTTTTCTATGTGATCTCGGGCTTTCGCTATGGTTTCTTGGGCATGAGCGATATTGGCGATGCGGGTGATGTGGCGATAGCGGCGGTCGGCATCGGCGTGTTTAACCTGTGCATCGGCTTGGGCGTCTATGCGCTGCTGCGCTCGGGCTGGAAGCTCAAGAGTTAAGCGCTTTCCTACAAGCGTGCTGATCGGGCAAGGTGCGCACAGCTATGATTGCTCGCTCGCCTTTACGCATTGATGCGCGCTTTGATCGGTTTTTCCGATTAAACTGCGCTGCTGTGATCGAGGGGATTTTTGCGCTAAGACAGTGTGCCAGGTGTGTCACACGTTCTCTACGTGCGACGAACCGTTGCGCCGGTCTAGGCGAAGGGTTGCTTTGGAGGAGAGCTTGATACGCGGGCGATACCCGCCTTCGATCAGTGTGTGAGCGAGCGGCGCATGCGATAGCGCCCGTCTTTGAACTGTTCGAACAATTGCGGCAGCGTCGGATGGTCCACCGGGCCACCCTCGCTATCGATTACGAGGTTCTGCTGGCTGACATATGCGACGTAGCTCGATTCCTCGTTCTCCGCGAGCAGATGGTAAAACGGCTGGTCGCGGCGCGGGCGCAGGTCCTCGGGGATGGATTCGTACCATTCCTCGCTATTCGCGAAGACCGGATCGATATCGAAAATGACCCCGCGAAAATCGAACAATCGGTGGCGAACAACATCGCCAATCCCAAAGCGGCTGCGGGTCTGACGCGGAGCGTTGATCGTGCGCCCGGCGTGATTCGAGAAGAACTCTGCGCGTTCCATAGTATGATAGATATGGGCGGTTGCGCCGCAGAGACAAGCGCTGCGGGTGCGAAGAGTGCGTTTATGCCCGCATTTCGAGTGGGGTGCGTCGCCAAGAGCACAATCAGGGTTGGCAACCTTGAGGGGGTGCGCTAACGGGCGCGGCTCCTGCCAGCGAGGCTCACGCGTGCGAGTGACCATCGCAATCGCCCGCTGCTGTGTCAGGATTTCGCGGAGAGGTGCCGGAGTGGTCGAACGGGGCGGTCTCGAAAACCGTTGTGCTCTCACGAGTACCGAGGGTTCGAATCCCTCCCTCTCCGCCAATTACCCGCAGCACTTGCGCTTTGGCGCTCCACGCGAGACGGGCTTGCAGGCCTGCTTTCAGCTTCTCTCGCTCATCAGCGAGCGTTCAGTCCTCTCGCTCGTAATCCCCGCGCGGCTGATCGATCAGGTCGGAGAAGAATATCGCGTTGGTGAGCAGCTTCTCAGAGCCAGCAAAGGTGCCGCGGAAAACCGGGTTGTCGGCCATGAGAATCACCGCGCCTTGCTTCATGCGCTCCGCGATCACAGAGGGGCTGCCGCCGATCTCCTCAAGTCGCCGCTGCGAGGCATAGCCTGTCAGGAGAGGATTGGCGGTGTATTGAACGGGGACCGCGTAGGGGTTCTCCTCGGGGCGCATGAGGGTGAAGCTCACATTGCGATGCACCGGCAAATCGCGATCGGAATAGCCAAAGCCGAGCGGGTGCGAGATGTCGAGATCGGTTGCGAATATTGCGCCGCCAATCACATCTTCGGCATCGCGTACGCCCATGTCTGCGAAGTCCAGCCGCTCTATCGGTGCTTCGTCCTGTGCGCTGGCTTCAGACCCCTCTTCATTCTCTTCGTCTTCCTCGCGATCGAGTATGGACCCTTGCGCCCAAAGAGCAGCATCGCGCGTTGCGATCAGCGTCCCGCCATGCTCGATCCAGGTCTTGAGCTCTTTCGTCATATCCTCATCCAGATCCGCATTGCCGCCAACCAGCACGAGGTGCGTGTATTCAGACCAATCGAGCGAGCCCAAATCACGCTTCTTCACCAACGTGACCGGGATGCGGTGGCGGTAATCCAGCGTCCACCAAACCTCGCCCACATCATAGCGCGCGAGCCCGCCTTCATAAGCGAGGACCACCTTGGGTTCTTCCAAGGAACGGAAGATGCGCGAGGCGCCCAGGTCCTGGCCTGTCGTCGGCGTCAGGCCCGAAGTCGCGGCGTAAACGGGCACGCCGTCTTCACGGGCAATCGTCTCCATTATGAGATGGATCTCTTCGGGAGAGGCTTCCTGCCGCGCGAGCGGTACAAACACCGATCCACGGCCGAAGAAGACATCTCCCGCAGTGGTAGAGACGAGGCCCTCTTCCATCGCTGCGCGGGCCATGATGCCTTTGGCAAGGATCCGGTTCAAGGCTTTGGGCGCGTAAGTGTAAGACCAATCAAACACATAGCCGTAAGTGGATCGCCTCGGCGCAGGGGCGCTCTGAAACGCGCCATCGGCTGCACCAGCGCTGGAGGCGGAAGACACCCGCGCGTATTCCAGATCGTATGCCAGAGGCAATGTCCACCCCGAGACATCGTAGAAGACGTTCTCTTCGAACTCGGTGAAGCGCTCAAAAATGCCGCGGATCATGCGGTTGTTGGTTTGCGCCATGGGCACGTAGAAGCTGTCTTCCTTCCTGAAAGTGCGCCCTTGTGCTGTGATGCTTTCGGCGAGGCGCGTGACCTCGATGTCATGCTGTTTC
>JBCBOW010000057.1:0-8149 GCA_039821045.1 Pseudomonadota bacterium | reverse complement strand
TGGTGAGAAAGTCGACCAGATTACGCGCATGGGTCAGGAACAGATCCGCGCGGCCGCCGGCCATTCCAACCGCTTCCTCGATCGCCCCGTGCGCGCGATGGACAGCGATAACAGCGTGGGCAAGGATCTGGCCGAACTGCGCCGCACTGTCGCTGTCCATCGCGCGAACCGGGCGATCGAGGAACCGGTTGGACTGGCCCGCCGCCGCCCTGATTTGTTCCTGACCCATCCGCGTGATCTGATCGACCTTCTCGCCAAATGCGGGCGAATTGGCATCCTGCGACACAAGATCGGCGACAAAAGCGTCGACTTTGTTGTCGAGCTTGGTCTTTTCCTCGCTGCTGACCGGCACCAGCCCAGCGGCCTGAGCCGGAGCGACCGCCGGAACGGGATCAGGCGGGGTCAAACTAAAATCAGTCGCGGTTTTGGTCGCAGCGGTCGCGATGTTGGTCGCGGCTTGGTTGTCAGTGCTCATGCGGCTTAACGGGCTCCCTTTAGCGCTTCAGCGCAGCAGTACTGTATTAGTGAGTTAAAACACTCATTTCAAGGATGCCCGATTGCGCTGCTTGCGTCCACAATTCCCTCTCATTTGCGCAAATCATCCGCTCAGCTGGATACGCAAATTCACTTTTTCTGCGCTGCGATTGGCTGTAGTTGCGCTTCTATAAAGAAAGGGTTCGATCCTTGAACACCAATGACGAAGGCGCGAAACTGCGCGCTGCGAGCGCCGCTGCCGATGGCGCACCTCCCGGATCGGGCGGCATGGGAACCGCCACGGCGACCGCGGCGACAGCCAACAAGACCGCCGCTGATGCAAGCGTTGCTGGAGCGCCCGAAGGCAAGGGCAGCCCATCCTTTGGCCGTGTCCTCTTCAGCCTCCGCCGCTATTGGCTGCAAGACGTCATCGGCGCGGTGGATCAGAGCGAAGTGATCGAAAAACACCGCGAAGATTGCGTCATGTCCGAGCGGTATCTTTTCATGACGGCGATGAGCGCGGCGATCGCGGTGCTGGGCCTTTTGTTGCCTTCAACAGCCGTTGTGATCGGCGCGATGCTTCTGTCGCCGCTCATGGGGCCGATCATGGGCTTGGGTTTTGCACTCGCAATCGGCGATTATCAATGGCTCAAGCAATCGTCTTACAGCCTCTTGTGGGGCAGTCTGATGGCGATCGCCCTGACCGCGCTGCTGGTCTATTTCTCGCCAATCCAGACGATCACCCCTGAGATCGCCTCGCGCACGCAGCCCAATCTGTTTGACCTCTTGGTAGCACTGTTTTCCGGGATGGCGGGCGCTTATGCGACGATTCGCGGGCGCGCTGGCGCGATTGTCGGCGTTGCTATCGCCACCGCCTTGATGCCGCCGCTCGCGGTGGTCGGCTTTGGCTTGGCGACGCTCAACTGGACGGTCTTCTCAGGCGCTTTGCTCCTGTACGTCACCAACCTTATCACCATCGCGCTCACAGCTTGGGCGATGGCGCGGCTCTATGGCTTTCGAACGAGCCTGAGCTCGCGCCAATCAACGATGCAGAACTTCGCCGTTTTCGCGGTCTTTATTGCGCTCGCGGTTCCTCTGGCGTTTTCACTGCAACAGATCGCTTGGGAAGCGAACGCGCAGCGGATGGTGCGCGATGAAATCGCAGAGAGATTTGCGCGCGGATCTGAGATTTCGAGGATTGATGTCGATTTTCGGTCCGACCCGCTGATTGTGGCGTCCACGGTTTACACACCGACGGCGAAGCCTGATGTGGAAGTGGAGATCGAAACCGTCCTGGCAGAGCGGCTAGGCCGCCCGGTTGAATTGACGCTCAATCAGTTTCAGGTCGGCACCAGCGCCAGCGCTGCGCAACAAGCCCAGCTCTCCGCCGCTCGCGCAAATGAAGAAGCCGCTGCTCTGGCGCGGGCGGAAGACTTGGCGGTGCGCCTGGCGCTCGTCGCCGGGGTGAGCGAAGACGAAGTCCTCGTGGATCGCACCCGGCGCCGCGCGATGGTGCGCGCGAAAGGATTGGAAGGGGCCACCCTCACCGCGTATCGCGCGCTCGAACAGCGGATCGCGGCGACTGAACCTGATTGGACGATCGAGCTGCTGCCACCGCTGAGCGATCTGCCGCAGCGCATCCCTTTTGAAGAGCCCAACGATGAGGGGATCATCAGCGGGCCTACCGCTGACGGCGCGCGCGCTTTGACCGTAATCGAATGGGCCTCGCAGCGCTTTGACTTGCCGATCGTGCTGGTAGGTGCGGAGTATGAATCCTCAATTGCGCAAGAGATACTCGCAAAGCGCGGGGTTAACGTAGAAACGCGGCTCGGCTTTGGCGAACTGCGAGCTGAATGGGGCGGGGCGCAAGCGCAAAGCGCCACCGCGCCCTGAGAACGTTAGGCCGCCAATTTGAGCGGGACAATCTCGCCCGCCAGATAGAGCTTTTTCGCCTTTGCGCGGCTCAGTTTGCCTGAGCTTGTGCGCGGCAAGGTGCGCGGCGGGACGAGCTCGACAACGCAGCTCATGCCTGTGACCGAGCGAACCTTGTCGGCAATCGTCTCGCGCAGTTTGATGCGCTCTACCGGGTCGGACACGCGGCAATGGACGAGCACCGCGGGCGCTTCCTCACCATTGTCTGTTTCAACGGCGAAGGCCGCGATATCGCCATGGTTGAAGCCGGGAAGCTGCTCCACCGCCCATTCGATATCCTGCGGCCAGTGGTTCTTGCCGTTGATGATGATCATATCCTTCGCGCGGCCCACGATGAACAGATACTCATCAGCCATATAGCCCATATCGCCGGTGTCGAGCCAACCATCGACCAGGCAATCCTCGGTCGCTTGCTCGTTGCGGAAATAGGAGTGCATCACGCTTGGCCCGCGGGTCCAGACTTTGCCGATCTGGTGATCGCCGCGCACATGGCCATCTTCGCCGCGAATCTCGACCTCCATGTCCGGCATCGGCTTGCCGCAATTAACGATCGCGCGGTATCGCGCGGGCCGGGTAATATCGCGCGGGGTGCCAGACAGTCGCTCTTCCTCAACCAGCTCGACCCGGATGCCTTCGCCCGGCGGCATTACGGTGACCGCGAGGACCGCTTCAGCGAGACCATAGGACGGGGTGAAGGCGGAGGCCTTGAAGCCTGCATCGCTGAACGCATTCACGAAGCTTTGCATCACATCCGGGCGGATCATGTCCGCGCCGTTGCCGGCCACCCGCCAGCGCGAAAGGTCAAACCGCTCTGCGACATTGGACTGGCTGGAGATGCGCCGCGCGCAAATATCATAGCCAAAGGTCGGCGAATAGGAGAGCGTGTTGCCCTCGTTGCGCGTGATCATGTCTAGCCATGCGAGCGGCCGGCGGGCAAAGGCATCAGGTTTCAGATAATCGCCGGAAACCTGGTTCGCGATGAGCGAGAGGAAGCATCCGACAAGACCCATGTCGTGATACCAGGGCAGCCAGCTTACAACGCGGTCGTTTTCGCCCAGGTTCATGCAGGTCGAGTGGCCATAGAGATTGTGCAGCAGGGCTGCGTGAGTGACGGCAACGCCGGTGGGAAAACGCGTCGAGCCAGAGGAATATTGCAGATAGCAGATGTCTTCCGGGCGAACGTCAGGCAGTTCGCATTCAGGCGCCTCGCGGGTGGCGAATTCCTGCCAGCTTTGCGCGTAGCACTTTTGCTTGGCAGCCGCCGCGTTGGCCATTTCAGCGATGGCTTCGGGATAGAGCAGCATCGCAGGATCAGAGCTGGCCAGCTGGATCGCGAGGCTATCAATATAATTGTCTTTGCCGCCAAATGTGGTGGGCAGCGGGAGCGGCACAGGCCATGCGCCAGCGTAGACACAGGCGCAAAACAGCGCGGCGAACTCCGGCCCTGTTTCAGCGATCAGCGCCACACGGTCTTCCGGGCCAATGCCCGCAGCGATCAGCCGACGAGCCATCAAAAGCGCATCCTCGCGCATCTCGCGAAACGGATAAACCCTTTCGAGTTGTCCACGCATATCGTGGAAATTCAGACCTTTTTCGCTGCGAGCGGCATAGTCAATCGCGTCGCTAAAGGTCTCAAACTGTGCGCGGATTCGCTGCAAATCACAGTCGTTCGGCGTCGGCTTCAAGGCGGCGTCGGTCATTTTATCTCGCGATACCCGTCGTTTACAACGCGATTGCTCGCGTTTTTGTGTATCCCCTCAGCTCAGGATACAAAGCCTGAGCCTTTTCAAATTTTCCCATTTGATAAGGACTGTGGCACGAATAAGGCGAAATGGTTTCACGGGAAAGCAAAACGTCATCGCCCCGTCGCGCAAACAAGGCCGACCGCGTAGCCCGCGGGTCCGGCGAGCAAAGGGCTGAACGCAAAGTGCGAAAGACCCGTCCGCTGGATGCGGTGACCCTGCGCGATCTTGCGCTATCCTATGTGGCGCGCTTTGCGACGACGGGCGCGAAACTTGAGGCGTATCTTGCGCGCAAGGTGCGTGAACGTGGCGTTGCCGAGGATGCCGACGGGCGCATGGAAGAGCTCGATATCGCTGGTCTTGTCGCCGATTTTGCAGCCCGCGGTTATATTGATGATGAAGCCTATGCCCGCGCCAAATCGCGCGACTTGACGCAGCGCGGCTATGGCAAGCGGCGGGTTGAGCAGGCGCTTTGGGCCGCTGGTGTCGAGGAAGACACGCGTGCTGATGCCGCCCCCAGCGAAGCGCAAGCGCGCGAGGCGGCGGTGGTGATGGCGAAAAAGCGTCGCTTTGGCCCTTTTGCGCGCCCCGATGCCTCGCTCTTGCCCGGTGATGAGGAACCGCATGACCAGGACGCGCAGCGCAAACTTTCCGAAAAACAGATTGCTGCGATGTTGCGAGCAGGCCACCATTATGACCATGTCCGATTCATCCTCGACGCGCCGCAAGTGAGCGCGTTGGAAGAATGGATCGAAGAGGCTCGTGAGGATGAGGCCAAAGAGGGGTTTTGGGATAATGGCGATTAAGCAGATTCAATCCGCAATGCGCATGTTCGGCATCACAGCAGCCGCGTTGCTGGCCGCGTGCTCGCCCGTTGATGCAGCGCAGGAAACGCCGGCTGCGCCGGTGGAACAGGCACCGCCCCAAAGCGCGCGGCATCCAATCTCTGATCTGCGGATCATCGAGGTCAGCGTTATCCGCGGCGATCAGCGCATCGCGTTCAAGACTGAGCTGGCCGACACCAACGAGGCGCAGCGCAAAGGTCTGATGTTTCGCACCGAGCTTGCTGATGATGAAGCCATGCTGTTTCCCTCAGAGCCGCCGATGGGACGCAGCTTTTGGATGAAGAACACCCCGATCCCGCTCGACATCATCTTTATCGGCGTGGATGGCCGGATCACGAATATCGCCGCGATGACGGTCCCCTATTCGCTCGATAGCGTGTTTTCGACTGGGCTGACCTCTGGCGTGCTGGAGATCCGCGGAGGGCTTGCCGACGAGCTTGGTATCGTGGCCGGCGATAAGGTCGAGTGGGAGCTGCCATAAGGCGCACTCACGCCGAGGCAGCAGCGGCCGGGCCACCATTTGAGCCGGGCCTAAGCCAGCTGGGCCGCGCGAGATAGTAGAACACGGGGATCAAAAGCATCGGGGCAAACGCGTAGAACTGAAAGCTGTGCTCCTCGCCCAGGAAAGGCGGACCAAAGGATTGCAGCGGCGCGCGCACCACTTCAGCCATAACCAGCGCCATTCGAAATCCGTGCCGACGCTGCCGCCGACCGGGCTCGACGGTCTTTGCGCGCATGAACTGAATATCACTCCAAGCCATGGCGAGAAACACTGCGCCTGCCAAAGACCCGACGAAGCCGATATAGAACGGGACGTCGGGGACCATCAGCGCAAAGGCGAGGTAAGAAAGATAGAGCAAGCCGATCAAAACTGGGATCGCGATCAATGCCGCTTGCAAAGCCTTCGCTCCGCCCTTTCGCGGCTTTAGCGAAAGGATCGCCATGCCCATGCCGTAAAGCGCGGCGAGCGCCGAAATCACCACTGGCGGTGCGGGTACCCGGGCGGCGACGAAATAGAGCGCACTCAGAGCGGCAAAAGTCATTGCAAGCAAGAACACCTGCCCCGCGCGGCGATGCTGTATGCCACCCTTGCGACTGGCAAGCGCCACAGTGCCCAGCAGGGCTGCGCCAAAGCCGATCGCTGCATGCGCGTAATAGGTGAGGGCGTAGAACTGGCCCGCTTCTGCCGAAAGTGCGCCGAAATCCTGCATTGCCTTTGTGTCCCCCAACACTCTTGCCATGTATCGCCTGAAGACCGTGGAGGACAGCTGCGCTGCACGCAAGACCGGTTGCGCTCGGCGTGCCTTGTTGGGCCTTGGCGCGAACAGGCAATTGCGTTATCCGGCGGCTGATGGGAATCTTGGGCAAAATTTTCACCTGGTGGGACGGCGCAACGCTGGGCACGCATCTTTGGGCTGCGCGCCAGGGCGGCGAGCATGTCGGCACGGATGCGGCCGGCAACAAATATTACCGCAAGCGCCGCGGCGAGGGCGGCGCATCAACCGGCTCCTACACTCAGCGTGAACAGCGCTGGGTGATCTATGACGGCGCGAATGATGCCAGCCGCGTTCCTTCCGAGTGGCACGGCTGGCTGCACGGCGCGTTTGATGATGTGCCTGAAAGCCATCTCCCGCCGCCCAAAATCTGGGAAGCGGATTACACGCCTAATGCGACCGGCACACCTCAGGCCTATCTGCCCCAAGGCGCTCTGGAACGCGGCGGCAAGCGCGCGCGGGCGGTGGGCGATTACGAAGCCTGGTCGCCTGAGGGCTGACAGATCGTCGCGCAATCATGCGAATGATGACACCAAGAGCTTTGGCACCAAGAGCATTGGCACTAAGCGCAAGCGCCGCGTTGGTGTTGGCTGGATGCGAATATGCGCCGCAAGATGCTGCGGCTGATGCGGGCCAATCGCAAGCGACCGATGGTTCCGAACCGGTCGCGATAGCGCCAGGGGACGACGCATCGGGCGCGCTCACCCTGGAATCGGGCGCAACGCCCATGGCCGAGCGCGTTGCCACGATCGGCCTTCTCAACAAGCGCAACAATGTCAGCGTCGATTTCGAGATGCGCCCGGGTGAAGAGCGCGAAGAGGGGCGCGTCATTGTGCGTCTGGCGGCGTGCGAGCGCACCGCGCCCTGGGAAATGCCGCAAGAGACCGGCGCCTTTGTTCAGCTCGATGTGCTCGAACGCGGCGAAGATGAGCACACCCGCGTCTTTTCCGGCTGGCTCTTCAAGCAATCACCCAGCCTCAATGTTGTCGAGCATCCGGTCTATGACGTTTGGATCAAGGATTGCGCGATGAGCTTTCCGGGCGAAGAGTGAGGATCATCGCTCCCGGCGATCGCTGCTTGCGTGAAGCTCACATAGGCCTCGCCCAGTGACATTTTTGGTGAACCCCGAGCGCTCTCGAGCGCTTGAAGATACATTCGCTGAGGCATTTCGATCGCGCCCATTGTCTCCAGATGATCGGTCATGAACTGGCAATCGAGCAGCTGAAATCTGGCCCGCTGCATCAGCGCGACAAGCCAGGCTAGCGCGACCTTGCTGGCGTTATCTGCCCGTGAAAACATGCTCTCGCCGCAAAACACCCGGTCAAATGAAACCCCATAAAGCCCGCCGACAAGTTCGGGAGGGCGCGTGTCGTTGGCATCGCCCGCGCGCCAGCACTCGATCGAATGCGCATGGCCCGCAGCATGCAGCGCGACATAGCTCTTGACGATCCGCTCGCTGATCCAGGTTTCCGGATGATGAGGGCGCGGCGCGGCGCAGGCGCGAATGATCCTCTCGAACGCTGTATCCAGCGTCACGATGTAGCGATCCGCGCGCAGCACTTTGCGCAGCGATTTGGAAACGTGCAGCCGGGTGAGCGGGATAATCGCCCGGTCACGCGGCTCAACCCAAAAGATGTCCTGATCCTCGCGCTTGTCCGCCATCGGGAAGATACCGCTGCGATAAGCGAGCAGCAGGGTTTCAACCGGGATGGTGCTGCGCATGGGCGAGTGCATGATGCATCGTTCATATCAGAGGCGGCGCGTGATGCCAGTGCTGGCGCGCAAACCACGGCTTGCCAAGCGTTGGGGCGGCGTCCATGTGGGTTGCACTGCTTCGAGCGCTTCGATAAGGGGCGTGTCCGCGCGTAGGGGTGTAGCTCAG
>JBCBOW010000056.1:0-8159 GCA_039821045.1 Pseudomonadota bacterium | reverse complement strand
TCGCTCTCACAGCGCGCCAGCGCGACCCGCGCTCTGCCTGCAAGCGCATCGGGGTGCCCCGGCGCCGCCTTGAGCACGGCATCAAACCCGCGCGCTGCCCCGCGCAGATCGCCCGCCCGCCGAGACCGCTCCGCGCCATCGAGCGCAAAGGCGATGTCCCGTGCACGCTGCTCGGCTTCGGCCGCCTTTGCCGTCTCTTCCCTGCGGTCTGCCACAAGGTCCTCCTTCCGCCTCACAAAGCGCGCCGTCCGCCCTTTTGTGCGCCCTCAGCCATGAGATCGCTTGATTCCCTCTGAGCGCTCTAATAGGCCACCGGGCAATACAAGCGAGTGGCAATTCGAAACTCGTGCTGCCCCACCGCGCAACATCATAACACATCAAAGGAGAGGGATGTGACCACAGCCTATATCGTTGACGCCGTGCGCACCGCCGGTGGTCGCCGCGGAGGGCGCCTTGCAGGCGTGCATCCGGTGGATTTGCTGGCATCATCGCTGGACGCTCTGGTGGAGCGCAGCGGTGTGGACCCCAAGGCGATCGACGATGTCGTCACAGGCTGTGTCAGCCAAGCGGGTGAGCAGGCGGGCCAGGTTGGGCGTATGGGCGTTCTTGCCTCAAAGCTCTTGCCGGAATCGACCCCGGCGGTCTCGATCGATCGGCAATGCGGCTCTTCGCAGCAAGCGATCCAGTTTGCAGCACAAGCGGTGATGAGCGGGACTCAGGACGTCGTCATCGCCAGCGGGGTGGAGAGCATGACGCGCGTGCCGATGGGCTCGAACATGACGCTGCACATGAAAGAGGGCCTTGGCAATTACATGTCCGATGGGGTCAAGGAGAAATATCCCGGCGTCCAGTTCAGCCAGTTCATGGGCGCAGAAATGATCGCCAAGAAGCATGGCATGAGCAAGGATGAGCTTGATGCCTTTGCCTTCGCCAGCCACCAGAAGGCGATCGCGGCGACGCAAAGCGGCGCGTTTGACAAAGAGATCGTGCCGGTCGCGATCGAGACGCCCGAGGGCAACGATGTGCACACAATTGATGAAGGCATCCGCTTTGATGCGAGCCTTGAAGGGATTGCGGGCGTCAAGCTGATCGCGCCTGATGGCATTGTGACAGCGGCCTCGGCGAGCCAGATCTGCGATGGTTCCTCAGCGGTGCTTGTCGTCTCGGAAGAGGCGCTGAAGGAACACGGGCTCACGCCAATGGCGCGCATCCATAATCTGACAGTGACTGCGGGCGATCCAGTGATCATGCTCGAAGAACCGCTGTTTGCGACCGACAAGGCTCTGCAGCGCGCAGGCCTCAAGATCGAGGACATCGACCTATACGAAGTCAACGAAGCCTTCGCGCCGGTTCCGCTCGCCTGGCTCAAGCACACAGGCGCAGACCCGGAGAAGCTCAACGTTCATGGCGGCGCGATTGCGCTGGGCCACCCGCTCGGCGCCTCGGGCACCAAGCTGATGGCAACGCTCGTTCACGCGCTCCATCGCCATGACAAGAAGTACGGCCTGCAAACGATGTGCGAAGGCGGCGGCGTCGCTAATGTCACTATCGTTGAACGGGTCTAAGGCGCACAGCGCGCCGCATTCCATCACTTTGAGAGGGAAAAACCAATGGAAGTCAGTTCAAATACCCCCGCTGTTATCACCGGTGGCGCCTCCGGCCTCGGCGCGGCAACCGCGCGCGCGATCGCAGCCAAAGGCGGCAAGGTCGCGATCTTCGATATGAATGAGGAGAAGGGCGAGGCGATGGCGGCCGAGATTGGCGGCATCTTCTGCAAGGTCAATGTGACCAGCGAAGAAGAGGTCGATGCAGGCTTTGCCAAGGCGCGCGAAGCGCACGGCCAGGAGCGCATTCTGGTTAACTGCGCCGGGATTGGCAACGCGATCAAGACGGCGAGCCGCGAACGTGATGAGACCGGTGGCCTGACAGGCGAGACGAAGCACTATCCGCTCTCCGCTTTCGAGTTTGTTATCCAGGTCAACCTCATCGGCACTTTCCGCTGCATCGCCAAATCAGCGGCCGGCATGCTGAAGCTTGATCCCATCAATGAAGACGGCGCGCGCGGCGCGATCGTCAACACCGCATCGGTCGCCGCAGAAGACGGGCAGATGGGCCAGGCTGCTTACTCCGCTTCCAAGGGCGGCGTTGTTGGCATGACCCTGCCCATCGCGCGCGACCTCATGAGCGAAGGCATCCGTGTGAACACGATCCTGCCCGGCATCTTCAACACCCCGCTGATGAACGCGGCACCCGACAAGGTGAAGGACGCGCTTGCCGCCTCCGTGCCGTTCCCCAAGCGTCTGGGCCTTCCGGAAGAGTACGCCAATCTTGCCATGTGCATGATCGAAACCGGCTACTTCAACGGCGAAGACGTGCGTCTTGATGGCGCGATCCGCATGGCGCCGCGCTAAGCGCGAAACCCACTTTGGAGGGGCGATGCGGCCCTTAGAAATAGAGCACCCCCCGCTGCATCAGCGGGGGGTGAAATCGGGCCTAGCGGCCTGCGCACAACACGGCGCGCATAAGTGGGGACGACGTATGGTCGATCCCGGCGCGCATCACGCCAGAGCGATGTGCCGCTTCATATGGTGATCGACATTGCCGAATTCGGAGTCGAAAATCGTCAAGCGCTTGAAATAATGGCCGATCGCATATTCATCGGTAACACCGTTGCCGCCATGGATCTGCACCGCTTCCTGCCCGATCAAGCGCGCCGCTTGGCCAACGCCAACCTTCGCCGCTGAAACGTGCCGCTTGCGCTCTTTCTCCGGCTCGCCGAGCTTGAGCGTTGCGAGATAGGTGAGCGAGACCGAGGTCTCATACGCGGTGTACATATCGACCATGCGGTGTTGCAGCACCTGAAACGAGCCAATCGGCACGCCGAACTGCTTGCGCTGCTTTGAGTATTCGAGCGTCATCGCATGGGCGACCTTCATCGCGCCGCACGCCTCAGCGCATTGCGCCGCAATCGCTTCATCGGTGACCAGTTCGATCACCGGGCGCGCTGCGCCCTCCTCGCCGATCAGCGCGTCTGCAGGGACGGAGACATTCTCGAAATAGACTTCCGAGGCGCGCCGGCCATCGACCGTTTCATAGTCGCGCGTGACAACGCCTGCTGTAGCCTTGTCAACGATGAACAGGCTGACCCCATCGCGATCCCGGCGCTCGCCGCCGGTGCGCGCGGAGACGATCAGGTGGCTTGCCCAGGGCGCCCCGATGACAACCGCCTTGTGGCCATTGAGCGTGTAAGCATCGCCGTCTTTTTTGGCGGTGGTTTCAAGATCAGCGTAATCGTAGCGCCCGCGCGGCTCGGCATAGGCAAACGCGAAGACTCGCTCGCCCGAGATGATCGCGGAGATGTGTTCTTCCTGCTGCGCGGGGCTGCCGGCGTGCTTCAGGAACCCGCCCGCGCACACGACGGTGGGGACGAAAGGCTCGATGACGAGGCCTTTGCCGAACTCTTCCATGACGACCATCGCATCCACCGCGCCGCCGCCAAAGCCACCGACCTCTTCGCTAAAGGGCATGCCAAGGATGCCGAGCTCCGCCAGCTGCGCCCAGACTGCGGGGTTCCAGCCAGCGTCGCTTTCGATCGCCTTGCGCCGGGTTTCCCAATCATATTGCTCGCGCACCATGCGCGACAGGCCATCGCGCACCATGTCCTGTTCTTCAGTGAAGTTAAAATCCACGTGTGTTCCCTCTCCGGTGGTCCTTTAGCGCTCGTTCAGAGGCCGAGGATCATTTTCGTGATGATGTTGCGCTGGATCTCATTTGATCCACCATAGATCGAGGTTTTGCGCATGTTGAAATAGGTCGCCGCGGAATGCGAGGCGTAGTCCGGGCCGATCGGATATTCGTTTGAGCCCCCGGAACCAGCAACGTCGTTGGCGATGCTGCCGTAATAGGGCGTGCCATAGCTGCCGACCGCTTCCAGCGTGAGCTCGGTGAGGCGCTGCTGTATCTCGGTGCCCTTGATTTTGATGATCGAGCTTTCCGGCCCCGGACCTTTGCCCGCCTGCTCGCCAGCCAGCGTGCGCAGTTCGGTGATTTCAAGCGCGGCGAGATCAATCTCAAGCTGGCTCACTTTGCGCGCGAAATCAAAATCGCTCATCAGCGGCTCGCCATCGAGCGTTTCGTTCGCGGCGATCTCGCGCAGTTTCTCAACGCCGCGCTTGGAGCGCGCGACGCCGGCAATCCCGCTGCGCTCATGCGCCAGGAGGAACTTGGCATAAGTCCAGCCCTGGTTCTCAACGCCAACCAGGTTCTCAACCGGAACGCGCACATCGGTAAGCCAGGTTTCGTTGACCTCATAGCCGCCGTCCAAGAGCTTGATCGGCTTCACTTCAACGCCGGGCGTTTTCATGTCGATCAGGATGAAACTGATGCCCTGTTGCGGCTTGGCGGCATCGGGATCGGTGCGGCACAGGAAGAAGCCCCAATCGGCATATTGCGCGAGCGTCGTCCAGGTTTTCTGGCCGTTGATGATGTAATGATCGCCATCACGCACCGCGGTTGTCTTAAGCGAGGCCAAGTCGGAGCCTGCGCCCGGCTCTGAATAGCCCTGACACCACCAGACATCGCCGCTGACGATCCCGGGCAAGTGCCGTGCTTTTTGTTCCTCGTTGCCGAAGGTGTAGATCACTGGACCAACCATCGAAACGCCAAAGGGCAGCGGCATCAGCGCGTTGACCCGCGCGTTTTCTTCCGACCAGATATAGCGCTGCGTTGGCGTCCATCCTGTGCCGCCATATTCGACCGGCCATGCCGGAACCGACCAACCCTTTTCGCCGAGAATCTTGTGCCAGGCGAGGAAGTCTTCGCGCGGCAGGTCTTCGCGCATCCCCGTATCGCCCAGGTGCTTGGGATAGTTTTCAGCAATGAAACTGCGCACTTCGTCGCGGAAGGCCTGCTCTTCTGGGGTGAAATCGAGGTTCATCGTCTAAAACTCCTGCATGACTTTCGATCAATCATATACGCAAGTGATGCGCTTTGGGGATGCCAAATATCAAGAGGATATGCGCCAAAAATGCGGCAATTGTGCGGAAAATCGATGCGAGGGCGGACCTTACGTTACGTCATGTTTGCCTCTGGCGAGCGAGACTTGCAGGTTTCGCTATGGCCTCCTGAAAGCAGTGCGGCCCCAGGTCTCACAGCCTCATGGCTTCAGGGACACCAATCATAGGTCTCGGCCCGCTCGATGGACGCTTCGCACAGCGCCGTTGCCGAGAGCCTGCATGCATAGCCCGCGGCAAACTCATCGCAGGTGGGCGATGCGTCTTCGAGTTTGAAAGCCAGCAATTCTCCTCCGGCTGCCAAGGCCACCTCGCCGCAGCGCGCTTCGGCTTCGCTCTGAGCCTTTGCGAGCGCTTTGCCCTCGGCGCCGGTGCGCGGGCGATAGGCTTCATCGGCTTCCGGCAGAGCAAGAATGCGCAGCGGAACCTCGCGCGTCTCGCGCGTCATCCTCTCGCGTTGTTCGACCAGATCGAGCCGTTGCTGCGCCTCGCGGGTCAATCGGCTCGCCTCATGCGCGCCGATAAATTCGCGCAGCTCCTGGCAATTGCCCGGCGTGATCTTGGCATAGGCGGCCCGGGCATCAGAGCTGGGCGCTTCATCCAGGCCGAGAGCGCCGGCGAGCCCGATCAGCACATCGGTAAAGCTCAACACGGCAACCAGCGGCAAGATGACAGCGCTCGAAAACGCAGCGGCGTATCGAAGCGCTAGCCTACGCGGCGCTGAGGGTGGTGGAGGGTCGCGTCCCGAGGCTTTGTATTTGGCCGCGGTGACGATGTCCGCCAGCGCCAGAGTGCGCCGCATGAAGGGTTTCAAAACGCCTTTGGGGCGCGTGGAATGGCAGAATTTGTACTGCGTGCAGCCAAGATCAAGCTCGGCGCCGTCTTCAACGATAACCGCAACAGCGCGGTCCTCAGCGCAGGCTTCCTGTGCGATCGCGCGAAAGGCGAGAGCGAGCGGCTCATCGCTCATCGTGGCTTTGGAAACGATCAGCACCACCACGCGCGAGGCGGAGACAGTGGGCGGCGCGCTGCCAGCTTCCATCAAGCACAGCAACGGATCAAGATCAGCCTCCACCATCTCATCGGTGATGACTTCAGCGCAGGCGCGATCTGCGGCCAGGGCAAGGACGAGCGGCCCACTCATTGGCGCGATTCGGCCTCAGCGTCAGGCTGGGTTTCAGGTTGAGCCTCTTGCGATGACGCGGGATCACCGAGCTTTGAGAGAAGCGTGGGGCCTATTTTTGATCCATTGTCGATCTGATTGGAGAACTGATTGGCGCGCGCAAACAGCAGCTTTGCCTCATCGTCAGTCGACAGAAGGTTATCAGCTTTGAGCGCCTGAAACTCTGCATCAATCTCAGCCGACGTCTTAGGCCCCGCCCCGTAGTTTGCCGTATCAATCCATGCGCGCAGACGGCCAACGCGCAGATTGGCTGATGTCGGATCAGCAGCGATCAGCGCGTCATAAGTCGCAAAAGCCTCGTCGAGCACGGTCCCTACTTTATCGAGCTCTTGTGTTCGCGAGGCGATCTTTGCCAGCAGCAGTCTGGCATCCGCGTTGAGCTTTTGGGCCGGGACGAGATCAGGGTAGGCCGTAGCCAACAACTGTGAGAAAAGCGCGAGCTGCTGAATGTTGTTCAGCATGTCATCGCGCAGCTCCTGAAACTCCAGGATGAGCTCGAAACTAACGATCACTGCACCAAGGGCGCGCGCGGTTTGCAGAGGCTCTTCAGGATTGATGAGCGGTCTGAGTGTTGTGAGCCCGCCATTCAAGAATTGTCCCATCTCCACGCCTACGTTCTTCAGGTGATCGCCTTTCTCAACCAATGTTTCGACCTTGATCGAATTGATGTCACGGGATTCAGAAATAGCGGCAGCAAACTGTTCGATCAGAATCTCGACTGCACCGCCTTTCAATTCGTGGTAGAGCACTTCGCCGGCTCGTAACTGCGCGAGGCCCACAAACATCGCACGCCGTTTGGGATCTAACCCCTCAGCTTGTCGGGTGGCTTCGATGCTTTGCGCGAAATACGCCTTGGTCGGCCCAATCTCGCCTTTCGGTGCCACCAAGTTGGCAAATAAACGAAGCGCTTTGAGCAAGAGTGCGGTGCGCGCTTCCTCGCTGTCTTCTTCGAGCCGTGCGTATAACTCTTGGAGTGAGAGCGCCGCGAGCGCCATGTCTTCAAAAGAACTCGGGTCCACCCAGCTGATGTAAGCCACTTCCGCACGTTCGAAGAGGGCGATGCCGCGTTCCGCATCGCCTTTTGACAGCCTGACCGCTTTGTCCGCCGCGTCCTCGGCATCCTCGATCCGCCGCGCATCGCGATAGAGCCGTGCGAGTTCCAGCCAGTCTGGCGCGGAAAGCGGGTCATAAGCGACCACCTCCTCATACAGCTCGATGATCTTTTCGGTGGTGCCCTTCTCAGTCCCGCGAAAGCCGAGATAGGTGCGCGCGGCGCGGCGATAGCGTGCAGCCCGCGCAAAGGCCTCAATCTGGTCTTCAAGCGCTAGGATCTGGTCAACAAGGGTAAGGCCAGCGCTGATGTTTTCAGCCCCGCCTTCAGCAAACAGGGCGAGCGCTTTGCGGCCCGCTTCGGTTTCCTGATAGTCGCGACCATCCGCGAGCGCGATGTCAAGCTTGGCGCGATAGTCCCGGTCTTGCGAGGCCAGCTGGCTGGTTAGCTCTTCGACGGCCGAGGCGAAATTCGCCTTGGCGACATTGGCTGCATCTTCCAGCGTCTTGATGCGCTCCTGCTGAAAATCGCTGCGGCTGCGTTCGGCTTGCAAGAGCCTGTTGGTCTCGCTGAGATTGGCTTGCGCGCTTTCGACCCTCTGGCGCAGATCCGCATTAATAATGCCAAGCTTTTCGCGCTCCGCTGTATCGCGCAAGGTGGTCTGAAAGGCGAAGATCTGGAGGTCGCTTTCCGCATTGGTGAGCGGGCGCTGGGCATGTGCGGGGTTCGCGTGCAGGAGCAGCAGGCAGGCGCAAAGTGCGAAAAAAATCGCAGGGCCCATCCGCGCCGCACTCGTGCGATCGATGTCAATCAAGCGGCGCTTTGAGTTTCGCATGGCCAAGTAAACCGCCCCAAGTTTATCCCATTGGCAAAGGATAACAAGTTTGATCAGTCAGTAAAGCGCTATGGGAAG
>JBCBOW010000055.1:0-8161 GCA_039821045.1 Pseudomonadota bacterium | reverse complement strand
GTGGCGCCGCTTGCTGCGAGCTGTTCGACATCAATCACCATGTGAATGAGGCGCAGGCCATCACGGCTGTGCGCTTCTTTGAGCGCTTCGGTGAAGTCTGCCGTCGTTCGCGCAGTGGCGCTCCACGCGCCGTAAGCGGCGGCGAGCGCAGCGAAATCGGGATTGGCGAGCGCGGTGGCAGAGACCCGGCCTGGGTAGTCGCGCTCCTGATGCATGCGGATCGTGCCGTAAGCGCCATTATCGACCACAATCACCATGAGGTTCGCGGGGTATTGTGCGGCGGTGGCGAGCTCCTGCCCGTTCATGAGAAAATCGCCATCGCCGGCCACCGCGACGACGGTGCGCTCGGGGTGGCGAAGGGCAGCGGCGATGGCTGCGGGAACACCATAGCCCATCGCGCCCGCGGTCGGCGCAAGCTGGGTCGGGTGCCCGTCATAGCGCCAATAGCGGTGCCACCATCCGGCGAAATTGCCTGCGCCGTTAGCAATGATCGTGTCCGCAGGCAGCAGTTCGCGCATCGCTGTTACACAGGCGCCCATGTCGAGCGCGGGCGCGTTATCAACGGGCTCATATGTTGCCCACTGCTCCCACTGCGCATGCGCCTCAGCGCCGGCATCGAACGGGATGATCGCATCGTCTTCCCACAAGGCGGCGGCTTCGGCGAACTCATCGACAGCGCATGCAAGGGCAAGCTCGGTGCGATACACGCGGCCAAGCTCATCGGGATCAGGGTGGACATGGATCAGCGTTTGGCTCGGATGCTCTAAGCTGGGCACCGTGTAGCCATCGGTCGTCGCTTCGCCGAGCCGCGCGCCCACAGCCAGAACAAGGTCCGCGTCCCGCACGCGCTTCACCAGCGCGGGATTGGGCCCATATCCGAGATTGCCAGCGTAGACGCGTGACGACGGGCTGATCGCATCCTGACGGCGAAATGCGGTGGCAACAGGGAGACCGATCCGCTCCGCAAAGGCCTGGAAATGCTCGCGCGCTTTGGCGTTCCAGCCCGCGCCTCCGATGATGGCGATCGGGCTGGCGGCATCTGCTATCATAGCGATCATCGCTTGCATGGCATCGGGGCAGACAGCTTGTGCGGGACGCACAGAGAGCGGGCGCGGGGCTGGCGGTGTGGCAAGCTCTTCGCGCAGCATATCCTCAGGCAGCGCGAGCACCACGGGGCCGGGGCGCCCGCTTACAGCCACCGCGAAGGCGCGGGCGATGTATTCAGGAATGCGAGCCGGATCATCAATGCGCGCGGCCCACTTGGCCAGGGGCCCGAAGAACTGCGCAAAATCGACCTCCTGAAAGCCCTCGCGATCGCGCATGGAGCGGTCCACATCGCCCACGAACAGGATCATTGGTTGCGAATCCTGATGCGCAACATGGACGCCAATGCTGGCATTGGTTGCACCCGGTCCGCGGGTCACAAAGGCGATGCCGGGGCGCAATGTCTCATCGGCTGAAAGCGCACCATCCGCGCACGCCATAAACGCCGCTCCGCCTTCCTGGCGGCACGTGATCGTCTCGATGCCGCCGCCATCCTCGCCGCCCTGCTCATGCAGCGCATCAAGTACGGCCAGAAAGCTCTCGCCCGGCACTGTGAAGATGCGCTCCACGCCTTGTTCCACCAAGCAATCGACCAACAGGCGCGCTGCGCTCTTGGGCGTATTAGCCATCGTCAAACCTTTCCCATCCGCGCGTGGCGCTTAGCGCTGGCCGAGCGGTGTGGCAAACGCTGTGAGCGCGGTAAGCTGTGGTTTTGGTTAAGCTCTAACTGTCCCGCTGCGGGGCGGTGGAATTGGCTCGCTGGTTGAATCGTTAAGAAAGTCTTAACGCCTTGTCCTATGACGATTGCCCGCCTGACCAGCCTCGCGATTGCGCACGGTGCTCCTGTTTCCAGCGAAGCGGACGCGCATCTGCTCGAAGAAACACAGATCGAAGAAGGGCAAGCGCCGCTCCGCCGTCGCCGCAGCCTCGTGCTGACCGATGAGAGCGCCCGGCATCCCTTCCGCGCCAGCTTGCCGCCGAGCGTTTCGCGCGATCTGCATGACATTCCAGCCGAGAGCCTGTGGCGCTTGACGATGGACGATGCGCGCGGCTTTGCCAGCGTCTATCTTGCCGCCACAGCGGGAATTCTCGCCTTTATCGCTTGAGCTCTGGCAGCGCGCCTAAGGGAGCGGGGCGCTAGGGCGTCTCGCCTCAAGCCGTCTCGATAGCGGTGTTTTGCTCGCGCGCGTGCTTCTCAGCCTTATACAGCACCCAGCCAAGATAAGCGGAGACCAACGTCATCGCGCCAGCGATCAGGAGCTGCTCGACAACAGGCATGCCCAGCGTCGTCAAAGTGATCGCAAGCAGCGAGCCCAGCACCATCGCCAGCGAGTTGACGATGTTGTTGGCAGCGATAGTCCGGCTTGCCGCATCATGCGCGCAGCGGGTCGTGAGGAAGGCATAAAGCGGCACGACAAAGAAGCCGCCTGCGGTCGCAATGCCCAGCAGCATCAGCAACAAAGGGATCGCAAGCGGTTCGAGGATCCACGCCTGGATCGGGAGCAATTCGCCGCTGGGATTAGGCGTCCAGGCTTTAGCGACGACATAAAACCCGGCGATGAATGCGCCCATGATCACGACCGAGGCCGGAGCAAAGCGCGCAGACACGCGGCCTTTAAGCAGCGCATTGATCCCGATTGATCCGATCGCGATCCCGATTGAGAAGATCACCAGGAAGAGCGAGGCCACTTCCTTGCTTGCGAGCAGCTGGTTCTTGGCGAGCGGGGGAAACTGGATGAAGATGATCGCACACAGGCTCCAGAAAAAACTGATTGCGATGATGGCGAGCCAGATTTCTCGATTGCTGCGCGTTTCGCTGACCAGCTTCCAGCTCATCACCACCTGATCGGCAAGGGCCACCGCCGGGTATCCGAGCCAGCGCATCACCGGGTTCATCCGCATTTGGGCATAGGGTTCGAGCAGCGGATAGTGCATCTCATAGTCCGATTGCGGCGGCGCATCGGGCACGAACCGGCTGACGAAATAGCCGACATACGCGGTGATGATGATGAGCACCAAGGCGATCTCGACCGAGATAAAGCCCGCGAGCGTGGTGCCTGCGAGGATCGCGATATAGGTGCTCGCCTCGATCAGGCCGGTGCCGGGGAGCACTTCGTTTTCTTTGAGGTGCTGGGGCAGGATCGCGTATTTGATCGGCGCGAGAAATGTCGATTGCGCAGCTGCGAGAAAGACAACGAAAAGCAACAGCGGGATCGCGACCGTGTGCACCATGATCCCCTGCCAGGCCATAAACAGTCCGATCGCGCCCAACGTCGTCCAGCCGATCTCGCACAGTTTGACCGTGCGGATGATCATTGCCTTGTCGCGCGTATCAGCCAGTTGGCCCGCCAGCGCGGAGAGCAGCACGAAAGGCACGATGAAGATCACCGAGGCAACGCCGCTGAACAGCGCTTCTTTCTGCTCGTCGTTGTAAACCGAGTAGACGACGAAAAGGACCAGCGCTGTCTTGTAAAGATTGTCGTTGAACGCGTTGAAAAACTGCGTGACCATCAAGGGCAAAAAGCGCTTGCGGCGCATGAGGTGCGTCGAGGTCGTCATAAGGTCTTGAAGCAAGCGCGCAGGCGCTTCGCTGCGTCTCATAGCGTCTCGAAACGTGCGTACAAGCCCGCTTGGTCTCTTGGCCCCACAAAAGTGACGGAGGCGATCCCAGGTCTGAATTGCGTCACGTCTCGCCTCTTTTGCATCGCGCAAAGCCGCGCTAGGGGCGGGATCGCTTATGCTCACATTGCCCAATATCCTGACGCTCAGCCGTATTCTGGCGCTGCCGCTGCTCGGCTTTTTCCTCTGGTGGCCGCATTGGGCAACCGGCTATGCAATCGGCTTCGTGCTATACTGCCTGATTGCGATCACGGACTTTTTCGATGGCTACCTCGCGCGCGCGCAAGGGACGGTTTCCAAGCTTGGCATCTTTCTTGATCCGATCGCTGACAAGATCATGGTTGCAACCGTGATCCTCGTGCTGACCGCGCAAGGCTATCTGCGCGGGCCCTATGTGGGCGATTTTCATGTGATCGCGGGGCTTATCATTCTGATGCGCGAGATTGCGGTCTCGGGCCTGCGCGAGTTCTTGGGCGGCATTCAGGTCTCTGTTCCGGTTTCGCGGCTTGCCAAATGGAAGACAACATTTCAGCTTATTTCGCTTGGAGCGCTGATCGCCGGGGGGGCGCTTCACGGCCAGCCCTGTCAGGCTCTGGGCGATACCTGCAAGACGATCGCGGAAAGCTGGATGCACTTGATCGGATTGAGCACGCTCTGGGCCGCCGCTGTGTTAACCTGCATCACGGGATGGGACTATCTGCGCGTGGGCCTCAAGCATATGGATTGAGGTCGTGAAGGGGCTCCGGGCGCTGCGCATTTCGATTTGACCGTCAGCGAACCACGGGAAGGAGAACCGATCATGATCCTGGCAGCTTTGACCTTAGCCGCCGCGCAGCCTCATCTGGCCGCGCCTCTGCCAGAGCCCTGCGAGGCGATCACCACAGTCAATGTAATTGACGTGATGCCGGGGCGAACCCGCGAAGCGCGCCAGTATTACCGCAGCGGATGGGAAGCGGCGCGCAAGGTTGCGCTCGAGCGCGGCGCTATCGCTGGATACAGCCTGCTGGTCTCGCAAAGCGGGGAGAGCGCAGAACCCGAGATCGTGCTGATTACGACCTATGCCAACAGCGATCAGTTTGAGCGGGCTGAGAATGAATTTCAGGCGATCTTTGCTGAGCTTGATCTGCCGCGACCGTTTCTGATCGAGGGCCTGACGCGCGCTGAAATTGTCGGTCCGGTCAAAGGGGCTGACGATTATCGCACGATCATCTCATCGAGCGGCAATTGCGCCATTCCGGGCCACGGTCTCAGCGGCTGAGCGCGCGCAGAGTTTGAGGGCGTGAGCGGGCCGGTCTGTTGTGAGTCAATCTTTGGCTGGCCGGTCTGGCGCGGGGCCCCGTTTATTGGGCGCGGGGCAGTTTTGCGACCGACGTTGCCGCCTTGCTCTCCGGCTCGGCTTTGCGCGATGAGACGCGGCGGGCTGGCAAGATGATCGGCGCATCGCTGGTCGATTGAGCGTTGAGATCGCTGGCCGCTCGATATTGATCGACGGTGTGTTGCAGGCTTTTGATCTTGTCGTGCAAGCTCGCGTTTTCGCTGATGAGCTCGTCGACCTTGCTCGCCCGGCGCTTGAGACCGCGCGCTTCTTTCTTGCCATCCGCGATGATGTTTTCCAGGCGCTCAATATCGTCTTGCGCCGCGCTGTAACGCAGGTTCAGCTCTGCCAACCGCTCACCATATTCGCGGATCGTACCGCGCGTGCCGCCAAGCTCGTGTTTCATCTGCTGGTTTTCCTGAGCAAGTGCGAGCGATTGCTCCTTCACCTGCTTGTTCTCATCCGCGAGCGATTGGCTCGACACGCGCATCTCTTCGAGCAGCTTGCGCGTCACCCGGTGGCCGGCCTTTTCCTGATCGAGCGATCCGGATAAGGCAAAGGCGCGGCTTTCGCTTGAAATTTGAAGGTCCGAGTGGCGAATTTCGAGCGCGCGATGCTCCTCTGAAATGCGTTCGCCGCGCTCCTCGAGCTCCTCAATCCGGTTTGCGCCTTTTTCAAGCGCCGCGCCAAGCTCAAGGATCTTGCGCTCCTTACGCTCAGCGTTCTGCGCCATTTCCGCGATGAGCCCGGCGTCTTTTTCGGCCTTCAGACGCAGCTCGGATTCTTTGAGCTGCAGAGCGCGAAGCGCGCGTTCGCGTTCATCGAGGTTGTTGCGCAGTGAGGCGTTGTCGACTTCGGCCTTGCTGTTCGCTTCGCGCGCCGTTTCAAGCTCGGCACGAAGCTGGCTCATCTCTGCGCTGAGCGCGGTGCGCTTATCGGCTTCGCGCTGGTTCGCCAGCAACAGCGCGGAGGTCTCTTTCTGAGCGTCTTCAGCGGCGGTCCTGCTGCGCGCGCAATCGTCCTTGGCGCGCGACAATTCGCGCTCCAGTTCGGCCGTTTTCTCATTGAGCGCTGCTGTCTCAGCGCGCTCTGCATCGAGGCTTTGCGCAAGGTCTTCATTCCTCGCGGCAATCGCGCTTACCTCTCTTGCCTCGCTCTCCAGATCCGCAATCAAGGCGTAGAGCTGATCGGCATCGTTGCGGGCGTGCTGAACCCGATCGAGTGTCACATCGAGAGTCGATTTCAGCGCTTCTGCGCGCGACAGGCGCGAAGGCGCAAGCGGCGCCGCCGCCGGTTCGGGCGCGCGGGCGTTCGGGGCTTTCGGGGCGTTTTGAGCGCTTTTCTCGCGCACGGGTTGGTTTTTTGCGCTCGCGTTTCTCGCCGCAGCGGCTTTGCTGGCGGAACTGTCAATCAAGAAGGGCACGCTATCATCGCTCATCGGCTCGATTGCCGGTTTGCCCATCAGTTTGCCCAGTTTGAGAACGTTGCGCATAATTGGTCCGGCCTCTTCAAAAACGCCAACTGAGCGCGGCATCGCACAAGGGCGGCACAGGGGTGTGCTGCGCCGGGAGCGATGGCCGGCTGATGGTCAGCAAGCTATGTCACGAGAGAACACGTAGCGCGCGCAGAAACGGGGGCCTATCAGGGCTATTGCCTAGAATGCGTCCGAAATGGTGGGAATACGCGCACCGAGCGCCGGGCTTAGAGCGGTGCTGTGCACTGTCCAGGCGCAGGGCAAGCGCTACCCGTCGCGCAGCTCTTGCGCGAGCAGCCTGAAGTCTGCCTCTCGCGGGGAGTTCTTGCGCCAGGCGAGCACGATCTCGCGCTTTGCTGTCTCGCTCTCGATCGGGCGGGCGACGACCTGTGTGCCTTCAAGAACCCCCGATTGAAGCGCCATTTCGGGCAGCATGGTGAGACCAAGCCCGCCCTGGACCATCTGCACCAGCGTGTGCAGACTCGTCCCGATCATTGCCGCGCTCGCGCGCAGTTCAGATCGGTTGCACGCGGCCAGCGCATGGTCGCGCATGCAATGCCCATCTTCGAGCAGCAACAAGCGGCCATCATCGATCATGTCGGGCGGAATTTTGGCCGGGGGATCGCGCGGGTCGTCTTTGGGAAAAGCGACATAGAGACGATCATCAGCGATATGCTCTATCTCGACCTCGCCGGTGTCAAACGGCAGCGCCAGAAGCACACAATCGACCCGGCCATGTTGCAGGCTCTCAATCGCATCCGCGCTGGTCTCTTCGCGCAGCATCAGCTTGAGATCGGGGCGTTCCTGTCTCAGGCGCGGTAGAAACCTTGGGAGCATGAACGGCGCGATTGTGGGGATGACCGCCATGCGCAATTGCCCGACCAGCGGTTGCCCGGCGGCCTGGACCAGATCGGAGAGTTCTTCGGCTTCGCGCAGCAGGCGATTGGCTTTGGCGACCACCTGTTCGCCCAGCGACGTAAAGCGCACCACCCGGCGCGAGCGCTCAACCAGTGTGATACCGAGCAGCGATTCCAACTCACGAATGCCGGCGGAAAGCGTAGATTGCGACACAAAGCTCGCATCCGCGGCGCGCCCGAAATGGCCATGCTCGTGCAGCGCGACGAGATATTGCAGCTGTTTGATCGTGGGGAGGTACGTGCTCACGCCGCTTTGCTTACTCCGCTGCCAGCGCCTCTTCCATGCTCGCTTGCATATCGTCGATATGCGTCATGGAGAGTTTGCCATTTTGAACCGCGAAAGCGAGCTTGCCTTCAACCAATTCCAGCGCATCGCGCCCGAACACTTCGTAGCGCCACCCCTTGAGCACTTTAAGATCGCGCACACCCGCCGCGAGCGCTTCCATCTCATCAGCCCGGGTAAGCAAGCGCGGGGCCACATCAATCTCGCGCGCGCGAATTTTGAGCAGCAGCTTCAGAAGGTCCGCCACCAGCGCCCCTTCTTTGCCCAGTGGCGCGCCGCGCTTCATCTTTTCGGGCATTTCCGATTTGGGCAGCGGCTCTGCATCCGCGATGATCTTCATCATGCGCTTGCCAATATCGTTGTCTTTCCAAGCCGCTGAGAGCCCACGCACTTTAGCGAGATCGGCCTGCTTTTTAGGGGGATGCGAAGCGATGTCAGCCAGTGTCTCATCGCGCATGATGCGCCCGCGCGGGATGTTTTTGTGCTGCGCTTCCCCTTCGCGCCAGGCG
>JBCBOW010000054.1:0-8401 GCA_039821045.1 Pseudomonadota bacterium | reverse complement strand
ATCAGCACCGGCTCAATGTCGCTTTGATAATAGGGCAGCACCCGCTCAATCGTAAGCTTCAGGCTCTCTGCGAGGGGCACTTTGATGCCCGCATAGCGCGGATCGCTGGAGAGATCATAGGCGCTGCCCGGCTCGATCGGCGGAGGCGGCGTATCAAAGCTGCGGCGCCAGATATGGACTTGGTTCTCGCCATGCTTGTCGCGCGTTTCCTGCTTGTTCAGCCCGGTGAGCCCGCCATAATGCCGCTCATTGAGGCGCCAGTCCTTGGTCACCGGCAGCCACAGCCTGCCCATCTCCTCAAGCGCCAGATTGAGCGTTTTGATCGCGCGGGTCTGATACGAGGTAAAACAGCGCGTCGGGCTCACGCCTCTTTCCGCCATCAACGCGCCGGCCGCTTTGGCTTCGGCCACGCCTTTGTCTGTGAGATCGACGTCCCACCATCCGGTGAAGCGGTTTTCAAGGTTCCACTGGCTCTGGCCGTGGCGGACAAGAATAAGCTTGGGCACGGAAGTTTTGGCTCCTGTGTGATCGGGAGCGCTGCTCGTTAGCTTTCGTCGCCCGGTTTGGCCACCCCATTGTGCCCACTCTCATCAGGCGATTCGCTGTTCATCTCGCGCGATTGGGCTTTGCGCCGACGCAGGTTTTCGCGCAGCTTTGTAGCGAGACGCTCTTCGCGCGTTGTCCCCTGCGACATTTTGTTGCTGCGCTCTTGCGTCATAGGAAACCTATTGCCGTTTTGCGGCGATGCTCTCAAGCAACAAAGCGCTGACCTGCAAAAACGCACGCAGCGCGGCTTGACAACCGACGCGCTCGCATAGATAGGCGCGCGCTCTATCGGCGCTGCTGTAGCTCAGTGGTAGAGCGCACCCTTGGTAAGGGTGAGGCCGAGAGTTCAATTCTCTCCAGCAGCACCATTTCCCAAATCCTCGGCGCTATTCCCTCCGCTACGCTGCGGGGCGTCTGCGGGCGGCCGGGCGGCCTTGCATACTTTTCAAGTTCGAGGTGACTCTCCTTCGGGGCACCATTTCTCTTGCGCGACAATTCACTTCGCTCATGTCTTCGAGTGGGCGGCCGTTTGGCGGATGCGCGCTCGCGCGTTTACTTCCTGCGCTCCCCCTTCACAACTTCCAGTTGCGCTTTACACTGATGAGCGTAACAGCGGCGTGATATTGGGGAGAGTCTTCATGCGCACACTTCCACGCGTTAACCCTCCCATCTGGGCCGCGGTGGCAGCTTTGCTCGCGGTGACAGCAGCTCCCGCAGCGGGCGATTCACATACTCAGGCGAAGAGAGACGACATGACGCAGCGGCATGTGGCATTGGGCATTGGCGGGGTGTTTTTCCGGTCTGAGGACCCTGGCGCGCTCGCCGCGTGGTATGAAGAGCATTTGGGGATCAATCCGGTGCCTACCTCTTATGAGGATCAGCCCTGGGTGCAGGAAGCGGGCCCAACGATCATCGCGCCTTTCCCCGCCGATCAGAATGGCATGATCCCTGAAGGCAAGAGCTGGCTGCTCAACCTTCGCGTGGCGGACCTTGATGCGATCGCCGCGCAGCTGAAGGCTGACGGTGTCGCGGTGGAGATTGATCCAACGCAATATCCCAATGGCCGCTTTGCCATGCTCGCTGATCCGGAAGGCAACCCGATCCAATTGTGGGAGCCCAAGGCGCCCGAGTGATTGCGCCCATTGCGCTCCCCGCGCCTAGAGCGTCTGCCCATCGTCGAGCACGAAATCGACGCCGGTCACATATTCCGAAGCTTGCGAGCATAGGAAGAGCAGCGGCCCATCAAGCCCTTCCTGCTCCATCAGCCGTTTGCGCGGGAAGCGTGCGATCTGCTTTTGGCCGGGTTCGGTATCGAACCATTCAGAGTTGATTGCGGTGCGGATATAGCCCGGCGAGATGGTGTTGACGCAAATCCCTGCGCGCGCCCATTCGCGGGCCATGCTGCGCGCCGCCTGCACCACGCCCGCTTTGCTGGCCGCGTATGCAACAAGTCCGGGCGAAGGCTCAAACGCGGTAATCGAAGCGATCAGCACGATGCGCCCCTTGTTCACGCCACTCGCCATCATGCGCTTGGCGCCTTCGCGCGCGGTGAGAATTGCGCCTTTGAGATTGATCGCAAGCGTGCGTTCGATCTCTTCTTCGCTGACCTGCGTAATCATCCCGGCGCCATCGATCCCGGCATTCGCGATCACAGTGTCGATCGGGGCCCCAAAGGCAGCTTCAGCGGCATCGAACCCTGCCACAATGTCTGCCTCGCGCGCGACATCCATCTGCACGGCTGCCGCTTTGTCGGCGCCGATTTCGCCAGCGAGCGCTTCCAGGCGCTCCACTCGCCGTGCGCCCAGGGCGACGCGCGCACCGTTGAATGCCAAGATCCTGCCAAAGCGTTCACCCAGGCCTGATGAGGCACCCGTGATCAAAGCTGTGCGGCCGGTGAGATCGACGGTCAGGCTCATTGCTGTTCTCCCAAGTCAGATGGTTCATTTATATTCATAAGCGTTGGATTAAATGCGATTTGGCGGGCGTTCACTCTTTCGCCAAAGCCATAAAGCGCGCGTTGACCCTCAGCGAGATAGGCATCCAAGTCAGGCTCCAAAGCCGCAGGCCATAAGCCGACCACCGGCTGGCTCTGCACAATCGCAGCGCCCTCACCTGCGAGGACCTGTGCGATTGTTTGCGGCAGATTGGGCACGTCCACGCCAGCGCTCAGCACATGGGTAAACCCCTGCGCTCGCCCGTGATGAAGCGCAGCGCTCAGACCACCAAGCGGGCCAAGCCCCGCCTCCGGCCGGTCCGGCAGGCAGGCAAACCCGGGCTCCTCGCGCCCGCACACGACCAAATCGTCTGACTGCGCTCTCAGCGATGAGGCGACGCAATCGATCAGCCGCTTCCCCTTGTAAAGCGCATGCGCTTTGTCAGAGCCGAAGCGGCGCGCAGCCCCGCCTGCAAGAATGGCCGCGAGAACGCGCAAAGGCTAAGCGCTGGCCTTCTGACCAAACAGCATGGCGTCAACGCTGTAAGGCCCGCTGCCCCGACATGCGATAAACAGAAAGAGGAAGCAATACAGCGCGATCAGTTCGCCGCCATTGTTGATCGGGAAGAAGCTGCCCAGACCGTGAGCCAGCCAATAGCCGACCGCGCACATACCGCTGCACAAAAATGCCGAAATGCGGGTGAACAGACCAACGGCGATGGCGACTCCGAGGATGAGCTCTATCCAGCCCGCTGCCAGCGTCAGCGCGTTGAGCTCATATGTGAACTCGGATGGGAAATTGAGCAGCTTCTGTGTTCCGTGCTGAACAAAGAACAAGCCTCCAAAAAAGCGCATCAGCGCGTAGCTCGGCTCAGTAAGTCCATCGAGAAATTTCACCGCGCTCTCCTCTTTCTTCCCATAGGTGACATCATCGCTGAGGGCTGTATCACGCTCGCATGCACTTTCAACTGACAGACGAGCAGCGCGAGCTGCAGGGTACCGCCCGCAAATTCGCGACCGCAGAACTGCCCGAACTGGCCCGCGACATGGAAGCCAAGGATTATCCCGTCCCGCCAGAGATGCTTCGCCGATATGGTGAGATGGGGTTTCTTGGGGTCAATCTGCCTGAGGAATATGGCGGGCTTGGGCTGGGCCATCTTGAAGCGCTGCTGGTGCTTGAGGAGTTTGCCAAGATCTCCAACGCCGTTGCTTTCCCCGTTTTCGAGGCGTTGACGGGGCCTGTGCGCACGATCGACAAATTCGGCTCGGCGGAAATGAAAGCGCGCATCCTTCCCGAGGTGATCAAAGGCGAAAAGATTGTTGCGGTTTCGATGTCAGAGCCGGACGCGGGCACCGCGCTGACAGACCTCAAGACCAAGGCTGTGCCAGAAGGCAATGGCTACCGCGTCACCGGGTACAAGCGCTGGACGAGCGGGGGCGGGCATTCCGATTACTACGTCACTTATTGCCGCTTTAGCGATGAGCCGGGCGCGAAAGGCATCGGCGCGATCCTGTTGGAGCGCGGGATGGAAGGCATGGAGTTTGGCAAGCGCGAGGAGCTTTTGGGTTTTCGCGGTATCCCCACCGCTGACTATGCGATCGACAACGTGCAGGTGCCCGGCGAAAACGTCATCATCGGCGCAGGCGGCTTCAAGCATCTCATGAGCGCGTTCGGCCTGGAGCGCTGCGGCAATGCGACGCAATCGCTCGGGGTGGCCGCAGCAGCGCTCGAGGCCGCGACGCAATATGTCCAGGAACGCGAGGCTTTCGGCAAGCCGATCATCGATTTTCAGGCCGTGCAATTGAAGATCGCGGAAATGGCGATGAAGGTCGAAGCCGCGCGCTTGCTCATTCACCGCGCCGCCGCCAATGCGAGCGAACAGCCTGATGGCTTGCCGACGGTCTATGAAAGCTCTGTTGCCAAATGCTACGCGAATGAGATCGTGCGCGAGGTGACCGCGATGGGTGTGCAGGTGATGGGGGGCTATGGCTATCACACCGAATACGGGATGGAGCAGCGCTTGCGCGATGGCTTTGGCTGGGGGATCGCGGGCGGCACGACTGATGTGCAAAAGACCAACATAGCCGCCGCGCTCATCGGTCGCCGTTTCAATCAGCGCGCGTAAACACCCGGCGGATTGTGCAACGACCGGGCGCTTTCCCCTTGCCTAAGGCCGGTGTGTTGCTCATCTAGAGCGGCATGGAGATCGCAGCCCCTCAACCCGGTCAAACCGCCCCGCTCACAGTACCTTCGCCTGCCCCAGCTGATGATGACACGCTGACGAAGCTTGATCCCAATTACGTGAATGCGTTGCGCGTTCAGTCGCTCTTTTTCTGGGTGCCGATGATTGTCGCCTCGCTGGTTGTTGAAGGCGCGATGGAATCCAACGAGGTGCCGGTCCCGTTTGGCCTTTTGGTAGGGCTTGTGACTTTCCTCGCGCTCATCTTCATCATTCGCTTGCCGATGCGCCGCTACAATGCGCGCGGCTATCACATGAGCGCGGACCGGCTGCGCGTGGTGCGCGGGATTCTGTGGCATTCCGATACGATTGTGCCGTTCGGGCGGGTGCAGCATATCGATGTTGATCAGGGCCCGATCGAACGCTTTTTCGGGATCGCCACGCTTACGTTGCACACTGCGGGCAATCACAACGCCTCAGTTGGGCTGCCAGGGCTCAACCATGAGGTTGCGACGCAAATGCGCGAAGAGATCCGGGCGCATATCAAGCGGGATAGCCTGTGAGCGCACCGGACTTGCCGCTTGATGAGGCGCGAGATGTGCTGGGTGACACGCAGCGCACATCCGCGATCCCCGGCAAGACCCCCGGTAACAGCGCAAACCCTCAGCATACAGCGCCTCTGAGCGTACTCGTCGCCGCGCTGAGCTCTATTCAGCAAGCAATCTTTCCTGCGGTAGCGGTCGCCTTGGGGACAGACATTCGCGGTGCAGGGCTCCTGATTGGTCTTGCGGTTGCAGGCGCGATTGTCGCGCTCAACACACTCTTCAGCTACCTCGCATGGAGACGGCTGACTTACACGGTTGGCGCGCAGGATATCCGCGTGGAAAGCGGGATTCTCAGCCGCGCGGCGCGTTCGGTCCCTTACGAGCGGATCCAGGATGTCAGTCTTGAGCAAAAGCTCATCCCTCGGCTTCTGGGCCTTGTCGCGGTCAAGTTTGAAACCGGCGCGGGCGGGGCGGATGATCTGGCGCTCACTTACCTGTCAATGGACGAAGGCGAGCGTTTGCGCCAACTGGTGCGTGAGCGGCGCGACGAAGCCGATAACGCGCCTGCCTCGACCACGTTTGCATCGCCAGAGGCCAGCGAAGCCTCGATTGCAAAAGCCGAGGAGGCCGCGCAGCCGCTGTTTGCCATGGGCCCGCGGCGGTTGCTTATCTTTGGCGCGTTCGAGTTTTCGCTTGCCGTCTTCGCGGTCTTGGGCGGTTTGCTCCAATATCTTGATAGCATCTTGGACATTGAGCTTTGGGATGTCGATTTCTGGCGCGAGCTGGCGCAAGAGCGCGGCGGCTGGGTGCTGGAGCTCGGCGCATATGCGCAGGCGCTGGGTGCGATTGCGGGTTTGTTCCTGGTCTTTCTCATCGGTTCAGCCACTGGGCTCGTGCGCACATTCAGCCGCGAATGGGGCTTCCTCTTAGAGCGCACCGCGCGCGGGTTTCGCCGTCGGCGCGGGCTGTTCACGCGCACGGATGTTGTGATGCCAGTGCACCGGGTCCAGGCGCTGAGGATTGGGACGCGCGCGATCCGCTATCGCTTCGGCTGGCATTCGCTGCGGTTTGTCAGTCTGGCGCAGGATGCGGGCTCTGCCAGCCATGTGGTCGCGCCGTTTGCCAAGATGGACGAACTGGCACCGATTGTCGAAGCGGCCGGCTTTAGGCTTCCCAGCCCGGAAACCCAGTGGCACCGCGCAACCAAGGCCTATCGCACGACCTCGCTGATGTTTGATGGCGTGCTGTTTGGCTTTGCGGCCATCGTGGCGGGTGTCTTCACAGTGCTATATGCGCCTGAATGGGCATTGCTTTCGGTTGGATTGGTGCTCGGCGTGGGCGTGCTCGATGCTTGCGCAACGCTGATCGCTTGGCACTTCAAACGCCATGCGCTCGATGCCGAGCAGATCACGGTGCGCAGCGGTGTGCTCTCGCCAACCAGCCAGATCGCAACGCGCGTAAAGCTGCATTCGGTTGAGATCAGCCAAGGTCCGATTGCGCGGTGGAAAGGCTATGCGACGCTGCATTTGGGCCTTGCGGGAAGTGAGCTTTCGATCCCTGGCATTCCGCTGGAGCGTGCGCGCGCAGTGCGATCACAGATCCTGGAGACGATCGCGCAGACCGATTTCTCGCGGCTGGAGCGCGCCTAATCAGCCTTAAGGTCAGCCCAATCGGGGTTCTCATCGAATTTCTTCGCGACATACCAGCATTGCGGGACAATCTTGAAGCCCTGCTCGCGCGCGTCTTCAATCAAGCGGTTCACCAATTGAGCGGCGATGCCGCGCCCGCCGATCTGCGGTGGCACAATCGTGTGCGTCGCCACCCGGACGCCTTCGCCGCGCGGCTCCCACTCGAGCGTGCCTTGAGCAGCGTTGCCAGCGACATGTGCAACATAGATGCCGGCTTTGTGTTCGCCATCGCCCCTCGCTTCATGCGTGATTGATACACCGGCCACCTCGTTCATCACTTGCACCCTATCGCTTGCCAGAAACGCGCGAGCGGCTAGAGGCCATGCGCGCGATGACTCATTTCCTCTCTGACAATGCCGCTCAAGTCCACCCCAAGCTTTGGGAGGCGATGCGCGCTGCTGATAGCCCGGACAATCCTTATGATGGCGATGCGCTGTCAGCCGAACTTGATGCGCGCTTCACTGATCTCTTCGGGCGCGAATGCGCGGCGCTCTGGGTGGCGACAGGCACAGCCGCGAATTGTCTGGCGCTTGCAGCCATGTGCGCGCCGCACGGCGGCGTTGTCTGCCATGAAGAAGCGCATGTCGAAGTTGACGAGGGCGGCGCGCCCGGATTTTTCCTTCATGGTGCTAAGCTGATGCTGGCTCAAGGCACCAGCGCAAAGCTGACGCCCCGGGGGATTGCCGCGCTGATTGATCCGGTGCGCGATGATGTTCACCAGGTTCAGCCGCATGCGATCTGTATAACTCAGGCAAGCGAATACGGAGCAACCTACACGCCTGAAGAGCTCGCAGCGCTGGCAGACTTTGCCAGAGGGCGAGGGCTGGGCCTCCATATGGACGGGGCGCGGTTTGCCAATTCTGCGGCCTTTCTTGCAGGGACAACTGGGGAAGCCGCGCGCGCCGCCTGCGGACCGGTTGATAGCCTCGCCTTCGGCTTCATCAAAAATGGCGGGATGAGCGCAGAAGCGGTCATTCTGTTTGACGCGGATAAAGCAGGCGAAGTGCGCTATCGCCGCAAGCGGGCTGGTCATTTGCAGTGCAAGGGGCGCTATCTCGCGGCGCAAGTGCTGGCGATGCTGGAAGATGATCTCTGGCTCGCAAATGCCCAGGCAGCCAACGCGGCAGCTCAGGAAATCGCGCAAGGGTGCGGGCCTGATCGCTTGATGCATCCTGTCGAGGCCAACGAGCTTTTCGTTCGCCTTACCCCAGACGAGCGCGAGACACTGCGCGCGCAAGGTTTTGCATTCTATGATTGGGGGGCGGACGCAGCACGCTTCGTTGCCTCTTGGAACACCCGCGCTGAGGATGCGACCGCGCTCGGCCGAGCGATCGCTGCTCTATGAGCGCGAATGCCGGCGGATTGCTGACACCGCGCATCATCATCCCTTTTTTGCTCACAGGCTCGATCTGGGGGTCAACCTGGCTGGTCATCACCGGGCAGATCGGCGGCGTACCTGCGGCATGGTCGGTGTTTTACCGCTTTGCGCTGGCGACCCCGGCGCTGTTT
>JBCBOW010000053.1:0-8597 GCA_039821045.1 Pseudomonadota bacterium | reverse complement strand
TCAGGACACTTCAATCTCGACCGCGATCCGGCACCGGGCGATGACGGCCGTGTCCTGAATGCCGAATAATGGCCTTACCGCCAACAAACTCGCCTACGCGCAGCTTTGGCCCTTGCAAGTCTGCGAGGATGGCGATCGGGCGAGCGAACTCCTTTTCGAGCGCGCGGATATTGGCGATGGCTTTGGCATGATCGGCGTGCTCACCATGGCTAAAGTTGACGCGGAAGGCGTCGGCTCCAGCCCGAAACAGGCGCCGCAGCATCTCCGGCGAGCGGCTCGCCGGGCCGATTGTCGCCAAAATCTTGACGCGCCGCCCGCGCGGATCGATGCGTGCTGGATCTCGCCGTGCTTCGCTTTGCTGTATCATGGTGTCCCTCATCCGGTCATGGCTGTATGACAGGCCAAGTTTTCAGCTCAAGGAAAAGTCCCACAATGTCCGAAACAAACGCCCCACTTGATAGCCTTGATGATGCAATTGCCGCGGCTGCCTTCCGCCGGCTTGTAAGCCATCTGCAACACCGCCACGATGCGCAGAACATAGACCTCATGGGGCTCTCAGGTTTTTGCCGAAATTGCCTTGCTGACTGGATTCGGGATGCGGGTTTTGAAGGCGATAAGGCCGCCGCGCGCGAGCTGATCCACGGTATGCCGCAAGAGGAGTGGAAGGCGACGCGTCAGAGCCCTGCGACCGAAGAACAGTTGGCGCGTATGCAAGCCAGCATCGCGAAGAATAAGGCTAGCTGAGACGGCATCCCCACAGCCTTATTCACACCCCCTGCTTTGATCGCGAGGGCGCGCGCTCTATCGCGCCTTCTCTCATATTCTCATTTCTGATCCGGAGTATTCACGCTGATGGCCGAAGACGCCAACTCAACCGATGACCGCCTGCGCCTTTTGATCGAGCGCATCGAACGCCTTGAAGAAGAGAAAAAGGGCATCGCTGACGATATTCGTGATGTCTACGCAGAAGCCAAAGCGGTGGGCTACGACACAAAGATCATGCGTCAGATCGTGCGTTTAAGGAAAATGAAGCCCGACGATCGCAGCGAGCAGGAAGTGATCCTGGAGACGTATAAAGCCGCTCTCGGGATGGGTTGATTGCGCCGTCAGGCAGGGCCGTACAAAAAAGTGGTCTTCCCGACGACAGGATAGACGGAAAAGCCTGCGCCGATCTCCTTCAACGTGTCGCCGCGCACATCTTTGCTCACATCGCGATAGGCTGACAGGTCGAGCGATTGGCGATCAAAGGCGCCCGTGCTTGCGCTGGCGATGCACTTTGCCAGCGTGTCCATCGTGGCGCGCGAGAGATGCGGCGCGCGGGTCACCCCATCGTCATGGCGGATCGAAATCGTCAGCTCGCTTGCATAGCGGCGCTGACACCTGGGCAAGTGCTGTTTGATCTGGGCGCGGCATTCCTCGTTGTGACATGCCTTTGAGAAGACAAGCCCGGGCTTCGTGAAGTGGCATTTGCCCCCGCCGCCGCCTTGCCCGCCAAAAGCTAGCACAAGCGGAAAAGCGATAAGAGCCCAAATCCAACTTTTGTCCATGGGAGCGGCTTACGAAGGCCCGATTGAGATTTCATCATTCAGAATGCTTAATCCGCCGCTGTTGATCGGGTATCGCACTCCTGTATTATTCGCATCATACACATGCGAAAGGAATCACCCATGCCCGGAGAATGGAAAGACGCACGTGGTGTTCTTGTCACCACCACGCCCACAGTCGAAGGACATCCCATCAAAGAGTATTGCGGGATCGTCACCGGCGAGGTGATCATCGGCGCAAATCTACTACGAGACTTCTTCGCCAGCATCCGCGATATGGTGGGTGGGCGTTCAGGATCTTACGAGCGCATTCTTCGTGAAGCGCGAGAACAGGCTATCGAAGAGATCCAGGCGGAGTGCGCAAGCCGTGGAGGCAATGCAGTGGTAGCGATCGATCTTGATTATGAGGTGATCGGTGAGACCGGTTCGATGCTGATGGTGTCCGCCAGCGGAACGGCTGTAAAGGTATAGCCCTGCGACCTCAGCCTGCGCCTGCCGGTGCGTTCGCCTGCGCGATCAGCATGGCAACAACGGCTGAGCCATTATGCAAAGCATGCAGCATGATGCTGGCCCATAGGCCGTACTGAACACGGGCATAACCAAAGAGTGTTCCCGCGATGAGTTGCGGGATCACGAGGGGCAAGAGCACAAGCAGGCTGGCAGCCTCGTAATTGATCAAGTGAATGAGCGCGAAGCTCAGAGCGACGAGCCAGAAAATCACAGGGAACAGGCGCGAAAACCACTTGAACGGTGGCGATCGACGCCAACGCCACAGGCTAAAGACACATATGGCGAGAACGGCGCCGAGCGCGGCCGAGACATACACATCGTTTCCTGGGGTAGCTGCGGTCAATGCGGGTAAGGCGACGATTGACGCCCCGATCAATAATCCGGCGATGAGGTGCCCGGGCCGACCCGAAAGCCAGCTTCGAAACATCAGCTCTTCTGTAAGCGGTGCGCCAATGACGATCACCGCGATCCAGGATGGTGTGAGCGCCATTTCATTCAATGTGTTGTCCGGGATCTCGACGCCCGTGAGCAAGATCGTTGAAGCGATGACAGCAAGAGTGAGCATCAGCACTGCATCGAGCAGGTAAAGGCGCAGGACCCCACGCAGACCCGCAGCGAATGGCGCTGTCCTTTGGGGCAGCGAGGGGCGAGCTAAGAATTCCCGGAAAGCTGCCCACTCTTGAGGTGCGTTGCGCGCTGGCGGAAGGCTTGTCGCGAGGGTGGTCATGCGTTTATTGGAGCCTTCCGATACCGCACAACCAGAGACGCGAAGAGTTCCCATGGCAGGCCATTCCAAATTCAAGAACATAATGCACCGCAAGGGTGCGCAGGACAAGAAACGTTCCAACCTCTTTTCAAAGCTGTCCCGCGAGATAACGGTTGCAGCCAAGATGGGCGCACCTGATCCGGACATGAACCCCCGGCTGCGTCTTGCGGTGAACAATGCGAAGTCGCAATCGATGCCCAAGGACAACATCCAGCGAGCGATTGACAAGGCAAGCGCGGGCGACGCTGAGAATTATGAAGAGGTCCGCTATGAGGGCTATGGCCCGGGAGGCAGCGCGATCATAGTCGAAGCGCTGACTGACAATCGCAATCGCACTGCGACGGCCGTCCGCACCGCTTTCAGCAAGAATGGCGGCAATCTTGGGACTGAAGGCTCGGTCGCGCACGGCTTTGAGCGGCTCGGCCTCATAGAATATCCCGCTTCGGCAGGTGATGAGGACAAGATCTTGGAAGCGGCAATGGAAGCGGGCGCTGACGATATCGAGTCCTCTGAAGACGGCCATACGATCTGGACCGCGGCCGAAGACCTTCATCAGGTCGCAGGAGACCTCGAGAAGGTCCTTGGCGAAGCGGAGAATGTAAAGCTGGCGTGGAAGCCCAACCTATCTGTCGAAATGGATGAAAAGGGGGCAGGCACGCTGATGAAGCTGATCGATGCGCTTGAAGAGGACGACGATGTTCAAACGGTGTGGGGCAATTATGACATCCCTGATGCGGTAATGGAGACGCTGGGGTGAACGCAGCGGTTGGATCGCTGATCGCACTAATGGCACCAGTGATCTTGACGCATCTGGTCTGTATTAAGATCTATTTCATGCCGGCACCGCGATGACATGGTCTGCCTGGGCATTGGCGCTCGCTCTGGGCGGGGCTTTATTGCTTGCTCTGCTTTGGCGTGTTGGCCTGCTCGTGGGTCTGCCATCGGGCTTGTGAGGTGACCGTTGTCTTAGGTCTTGATCCCTCACTCTCTTGCACGGGTTGGGGTGTGATCCGAGTGGAGGGCTCGCGGCTGATCCATATCGCGAACGGGCAGGTGCCAACCTTGACCAAGGCATCAATGGCGGATCGTCTGGCTGAGCTACACGCGCAGATTGGTGCTGTGATCGATGTCCATCGACCGGATCGCGCCGCCTGCGAAGAGGTCTTCGTCAACAAGAACCCGCAATCCACAATCAAGCTCGCTCAGGCGCGCGGATGCGTTCTAGCAGCTTGCGGTGCTGCGGGGATCATTGTCAGCGAGCACGCGGCAAGGGCTGTTAAACAGTCGGTGGTTGGCACCGGCAGCGCGGACAAGACGCAGGTCGCCGCGATGGTAAAGGTGCTGCTACCCAATGTTTCGATCGCGGGAAGTGATGCAGCTGACGCGTTAGCGGTGGCGATCGCGGATGCGCATTTGCATCGCTGACCCAGGGCTGCGCACGACCCTCAAGTCCCGGGTGACTGATCATCGTCATCGTCAGCGATGATGGCGATGAGACCAGAAGCACCAAGACCGACCAGGAGCCCAATCAGGAAGCTGCTTCCGCTCGCAATACTCTCGCCGTTGGCATCTCGGCCCGAGCCTGGTTGCGCGAACGACGCAGTATAAATCGCTCCGCTGTCGCCAGCGCGCGTGTTCGCTTGTGCTGCAATCGGAGATGCAATGAGGGCGATCACCGCGGCCTTAAGGGCAATTGGAAAAACAGATTTCAGCATAGTGTGTCCACTTCAACAGCGAACCTACGCACAATCACTGTAGGAAGCGTTAAGCTGCGTTTGCCACCGCAGTTTACGAGCGAAGCTCACTAGGTCATGCCAAGGACCTGTTTTCAACGCATGGATCCCGCGCTAACGCTCCAGTCCTCAGTCACTTCGCTGCGCGTCGTCTCTCCGCGGCTTCTCAAACTAAGGGTTCCTCTCCATGGCTGTCGATCTCTACGGCATTCCGAATTGCGACACAGTCAAGAAAGCGCGCAAGTGGCTGGAGGCGCAGGACATCGCTTACCAGTTTCATGACTTCAAAAAGGAAGGGGCTGACCCAGGCAAACTCGAGGTGTGGCTCGCTGCCAAAGGTGTTGAAACGGTGGTCAACACTCGCGGAACGACATACCGCAAACTCGCAGATGACGAAAAGGCGGCCGCGCTCGAAAGTCACAGCGCGGTAGCCTTGCTCGTCCAGCATCCCTCCATGATCAAGCGCCCGGTTGTCGAGCATCCGGGCGGCATTCTTATCGGTTTTAAGGAAGACGAATGGTCCGCATCGCTCTAGTAACTCTTGCGCTCAACGCGCTGGCTCTTGGCTCGCCCGTCATTGCTAATGCTGAAGGCCATAGCGAGAAAGCCGGAGCAACGCGCCCGCTCATCATCGCACACCGCGGCGCGAGCGGGGATCGCCCCGAGCACACTTTGGCCGCTTATGAGCTCGCGATTGATCAGGGCGCTGATTACATTGAGCCGGATCTGGTGGTGACGAAGGATCTGCAGCTTGTTGCGCGCCATGAGAACGAACTCTCGGGCACAACCGACGTCGCCTCTCGCTCAGAGTTTGAAGATCGTCGCCGCACCAAGAATGTCGAAGGGCAACAGGTCGCCGGGTGGTTTTCAGAAGACTTCACTCTGGCCGAGCTGCGCACGTTGCGAGCGCGCGAGCGGGTTGGCTCGATCCGTCCGGCGAGCGCCCAATACAACGGCCTCTATCAAGTGCCGACATTCGGCGAGATCGTCCAGCTTGTCGGCGCAAAAGAGGCCGAGACCGGCCGCAAGATCGGTCTCTACCCCGAGCTCAAGCATCCGACCTTGATGCTCGAACAAGAAGGGATCGATATGGTCGATCTGCTTGTGTCTGAACTGCAGAAATATGATCTTGATGATGCCGATGATCGGGTCTTCATCCAGATTTTCGAAGTCAGACCGCTTCAACGGCTCGACAAGCTGGTCGACACTCCGCTTGTGATGCTGATCTCTTCGGAAGGGGGGCCGTATGATGAGCCAAGCATGCGCTGGTCAGATATGCTGACCCCATCGGGCCTGGCTGAAATTGCGACCTATGCCGATGGTATCGGGCCATGGTTGGGTCATGTGATCAATCCCGCACTCGAACCGACCGGTCTCGTCGAAAACGCCCATGCAGCCGGGCTCAAAATCCATCCATGGACTCTGCGCAAGGAGAACGGGTTCTTGCCAGCGCCTTTGCAATCCGAAGGCGGCAACGCTGCAGAAGGCGACTACAAGCGCTTTTGGAAGGCTGCGATCGCCAGCGGGGCAGACGGCTTTTTTGTCGACAATGTGAAGGAATTCGTCGCACTGACCAGCGGTACGGCGGACTAGCTTTGCAACCTAGCGCTTGTGCCGCGCGGCGAGGATGTAGTTGAGCGCTTCATTTTCTGACAAATGCAGGCCTTTGATCGGGCTAAAGGCAATGCCGCGCCGGGTCACCACTTCAAGCCCCAACTCGTTCAGCATCGCCTCCAGCTCTTCGGGCGTGATAAAATCGCTCCAACGGTGGGTGCCGCGCGGGACGTAGCCGATCGCCTCCGCGGCCCCGACGAGCAACACTCGGCTGGCAGCAGTGCGATTGGGCGTTGACATAATCAGCAAACCATCCTGCGCGAGCCGTGCTGCTACATCGCTCAGAAAACTAGCTTTGTCAGCAACATGCTCAACAACTTCAACGCTCGTGACACAGTCGAACTTGCCAATATCGAGCTTGCGGACTTCGCCTGCCATGTAGCGAATATCAAGGCCCACCGCTTCTGCATGTGCCGCTGCAACAGAGACATTCTCCGCGCTCGCGTCCACGCCCGTCACATCGGCGCCAAGTCGCGCCAGCGGTTCGCATAAGAGGCCTGCCCCGCAGCCAATGTCCAGCGCGCTCTTTCCGCCAAGAGGCCTTGCGGACCAGGCTTCGCTCGGCCAGTGCGCATCCACAGCCTCTCGCAGGAACTGTAATCGAACCGGGTTCACCTGATGCAGGCTCGCCATCGGACCCTTGGGGTTCCACCATTCGCGCGCAAGGTCAGAAAAGAACGCGGCTTCCTCTGGGCGGATGGTCGTATTTGCGTTTCCCATCTCGCCCCCTTAACAGCGCCCGGACTCGCAAGCCAGAGTTCAGACCTACAGGAGTTCGCCACAATTGGCACAGGCACCGCCCGATCGACCCCAGCGCATTGTGATGAAATTCGGCGGCACTTCGATGGCCGGTACCGAGCGCATTCGCCGTGTCGCAGGGATCGTGCGCGAGCAGGCCGAAGGTCGCGGTGGTGTGCGCAACGAAGTCGCTGTGGTGGTTAGCGCAATGGCAGGTGAAACTGATCGATTGGTCAATTTCTGCCGAGAGGCCAATCCGCTATACGATCCCGCCGAGTATGATGTTGTCGTATCAAGCGGAGAGCAGGTTACGAGCGGCCTGCTGGCTTTGACTTTGCAGTCGCTGGGCGAGAAAGCACGCAGTTGGCTCGGTTGGCAATTGCCCGTCAGAACGATCGAAGCGCATGCCAAGTCGCGTGTGGAAACCATAGAAGCACCTGAAATGATCGCGGGCCTGCAGCGTGGCGAAATCGCTGTTATTCCCGGCTTCCAGGGTGTGAGCGAAGTTGGTCGGATTTCAACAATGGGCCGCGGGGGCTCGGATACGTCAGCCGTGGCTGTGGCCGCCGCGGTGGGCGCGGACCGCTGCGATATCTACACTGATGTCGACGGCGTCTACACAACTGACCCGCGTATCGTCGCCAAGGCGCGCAAGCTAAAAGCAGTGACCTACGAAGAGATGCTCGAGCTTGCGAGTGTTGGCGCCAAAGTGCTCCAGACGCGCTCAGTCGGGCTCGCGATGAAGGCAGGCGTTCGCATCCAGGTGCTCTCGAGCTTCGTTGATGAGGGCAGCAACGCTTCAGCGGATGATCTGATGGGCACCCTGATTGTGTCCGAACGAGAAATGAATGAAATGGTGGAGAAGGGCCAGATGGAACGCCAGCTTGTAACCGGCATCGCGCATGATAAGTCGGAGGCCAAGGTGATCCTGACCCGTGTGCCAGACAAGCCCGGAGCGGTGGCGCATATTTTTGAACCGCTTGCCGATGCCGGCATCAATGTAGACATGATCATCCAAAACGTTGGGCGCGACAAAGGGGAAACAGATGTCACCTTTACTGTGCCGCAAGCGGACTTGGCCCGCGCGCAAGCGATGCTTGAAGACAAGAGTGATGTCATTGGGTTCAACCGCATCATCACCGACAGTCAGATAGCCAAGGTGAGTGTGGTGGGTGTCGGCATGAAAAGCCATGCGGGGGTGGCGAGCACTATGTTTCGCGCGCTTTCTGATCGCGGGATCAATATTCAGGCAATCTCAACCTCTGAAATTAAGGTCAGCGTTTTGATTGATGAGGACGAGACTGAACTAGCTGTCCGCGTCCTGCATACCGCTTACGGGCTCGATGCCGCCGACTAAAAGGCACAACTCGCCGCCTTTCGGGTCGCGTTAGTTACACTTGGCAGATCAGTGTTAACTCTTGGGGGCCGAAGCCTTGCGCTGAATAAACGCAAGGATGTCGCAATGGCGCTCAAAGCCCATCTTGGCCCGCAAGCTCCTCGCTTTGGCCAAATCGAATCGCGCACTGAAGAGCGCCGATCGCTGTTTTTGGAAGCGAGCGGGGCTCTGCCTGGCGGGCTTGAAGCCAATGTGCTGATTCACAACATCTCCGCTGCAGGCCTACTGCTTGAAACGGAGCTTTCCTTGAACTCTGGCGATCGCCTACTGCTCGACCTGCCGGAGTTGGGCGCGAT
>JBCBOW010000052.1:0-8704 GCA_039821045.1 Pseudomonadota bacterium | reverse complement strand
TATCTTTTGTCGCTGCCCAAGCTTGCGGGCATCGATATCGATACGCCTGAAGACTATCGCATCGCTCGCGCGCTTTACACTCTCTATCAAGAAGAGGGCGGTGAGATTGGCACGGCCGAGGCTCGTGCGGCATGATTGCGTTGCCCTACGCCTGTGTATTCTTCGACTTTGATGGCGTTGTGGTTGATTCAGTCGATGCCAAGATCAAGGCTTTCGGAGAGCTTTATGCGCCCTTTGGAGATGATGTCCGGCGCGCGGTCGAGGAGTATCAGCGCGCGGTTCCTGGGGAGACGCGGTTCGAGAAGATTCCGCGATTTCACAGGGAGCTTTTGGGCGAAGAGCTGAGCGCCGAAGAGACGCAGATCTGGTGCAATCGTCTCTCCGATATCGTGCTGGAGCAGATCGTCGCTTGCCCGCTTTTGCCCGATGTTATCGACGTGCTCAGCCTGTTGGCGCGCCGGGGTATCGCGGCGCACGTTGTCTCGGGCACCCCGCAAGATGAGCTGTGCATCATCGCGGAGCGCAAGGGTCTCGCTCCCTTCTTCGAAAGTTTGCGCGGTGCCCCCGAGCGCAAAGCACCGATCGTGCGCGACATCTTGTCTTCGAGCGGTTTTAAAGCGGCAGATTGCCTGTTCATTGGCGATGCGATGACTGACTACAACGCCGCCCGCGAGACAGGGACTGCATTTCTCGGATGCGCGCCAGATGGGACGGGACCATTTCCAGAAGGCACAATTGTGGTCAAACGCTTGCAGGCTGCTTTCTTCCCCAAAAACACCATGCGCGCGCCCACCGATCGTAAATCCAATCCCGAAGGCTCAGGTTTGAAAGCGGTTAACGCCTAGCCAAGAGCCTCTTGCCCGTTTGTCAAATTGGCGACAGGAAACCTCTAGAGCCAGCCTCAGGCGATTCTTGCGCTGGCCAGGAGGGAAAAATGGAACTCACGAGACGCTCCCTGATGGGCGGGGCAGCGGCTGGTTTTGCTGCATCTGCTTTGGGCGGCTGTGCGACCGCTGGCTATGGCTCGCGTTCGAGCTATTTGACCAAGATCGTCAAACCCGAAAACAACAACACCGTCTATCACTGGGTCGATATCGCGCTTCAGCAAGTGCGCGACCAAAGCGTGCCCCCGCCGCGCGCCGCTTACAACTTTGCAGCCCCAATGGTGGCTGGCTTTGTGGCAGCGAACGCGATCATCGGGCGATTTGAGAGCCCCTACGATCTAGGCGAAGCGCCTGCCGGTGCTGACCCGGAAGTTGCCTATGGCGTTGCCTTTGCGACTGCCGCCTCAGAATGCTTTCAGCAGCCCTTCCTGTGGGAGCGCAGCGCATTCAAAAGCCGGTTCCCTGATGGCGAAGCCAAATCGCTTGGCATCAAATGGGGGCGGCATGTCGGCATCGCGATCAACAAGATGCGCACTCACGATGGCGCTGAGCCCAACCGCGTCAATTTCTATCACGACAACTACGATCGCCGGTCGGATGTTCTAAAATGGACGCCGACGGGACCAAGCTACTCAGCAGGTCCAGGCCCCATGATCGAAAGCTTCGCGCGGGGGCTCTTCCCCAGCCATGGGCGCATCAAGCCTTTCACCATGAAGACGTCTGATCAGTTCCGCGTCCCTGAATTCCTTGATCCGCGCTCGCCGGAGATTGCTGAGCACTATGATCTCGTGCGCCGCCTCGGCGGCAAGAACTCGACCGAGCGCACCGAAGATCAGTCCGAGATCGCGCTGTTTTGGGAAGATGGCCCCTGGGGTGTCACGCCGCCGGGCCACTTCCTGTTTATCGCGCTGCAGGTGATGCAGGATCGCGGCTATGATTTCCTCGATCATGCGCGCCACTTCGCGCTGCTCGGCGCGACGCAGGCCGATGCCTCGATCAACGCCTGGGACAGCAAATACACCTACGACATCATCCGGCCTGAAACCGCGATCCTCGGGCGCGCGGCCGCCTTCGGAAACTCCGATCCACGTGTTGCGGTCGATCCGTCCTGGGAAAGCTATATTCCGACGCCCAATTTCCCCGCCTACACATCGGGTCACTCGACCTTCGGGGCCGTCGGCGTTGAGATGATCAAACTGCTGATCGGGACCGATGCGGTCACCTTCAGCCATGAGAGCCCGGATCAGGTCTTGTGGCCGACGCTGACAGGCAAGACCCGCTATTTCACCAGTCTGGATCAAGCCGCTTACGAAAACGGCTGGAGCCGGATCTATGGCGGGGTTCACTGGCTGCACGATCACGAACAGGCCGACCGCGCCGGGCGCCTCATCGCGCGCCATGCTGTCGAGACGATGTTCCGGAAAAAGGCATAACGCGCATCATGGGATCACAATTGACGAAACCGCTGGCCTGCGGGTCAGCGCTGCTTGCCTATACGTTTCTCTCCTCAGCGCCGCTCGCTGCTCAGGAAGTAAGCCTCAACTACGATCGGCTCGCATCGCTTGAAGAGCCTATTGCGATCGATCTCGGCAATGCGACGCTGCAGCTTCAAGGCGTGCTTGATGCGCCGCTCATCGCCGAGTTTGACGAGATCGCCGATGATGACAGCATTGAGGCCGAGTTCATCGGCAACTTCCAGGTCTCGTTTGAGACACAGCTGAAGAACCGCTGGACCGTGGGCGCGGTCTATTTCGGTCAGTATTCAACCGATCCGAGCCGCGTGTTCCTGACGAACTTCCTCGGTATGGACGATTACAACGACAATGTTGCAGGCTTCGTCGCGACCAGTTTTGGCACGGTGATTGGCGGTAACGTCAATCAACAGGTCCGCGAACTCACGCGGCGTCGGCGCGGGGTTGGCAACGGCTTTCTGGCGTTTGACGATTTCTACGGACAGCTCGATCGGTGGGGCGGGGCCTATACGGGCCGGTTTGGCCCATCAACCATTGGGGTCGCGGTTGACGAGAATGGCGATTTCGAGGTCGGCGCGGTGTTTCAACGGCCTATCGGTCAGCGCGATCTGCGCTTTTCCGGGCGCTTTCGTCAGTCGCGTTTCACAGCGGGCGATGGGATCACCGAGATCGAAAGCCAGGGTGTCGGCGCTGTCGGAGAGATCGAATACGGCAGCTCGGTGTTTGATCTGGGCGCGGGGCTTGAGAACCTTGATGCGCCGGGTGAAGACGCCTTGCGCTGGTTTGTATCGGCCGGCGCACAAACGCAGATCGGCCAAATCAGACTGTCTGGCGAGGCGCATTATGGCGAGGTTGAAGGCGATCAGGAGGTCTCCGCAGGACTCGGCCTTGGCTATGATGTCGCGCGAGGGCTCTCGCTCAATCTCGGTTTGAACTATCAGGACGCGCAGGTCGTCTCTGGCGCTATTCCAATCCGTAATCTCGAAGAAGGCCAGGCGGTCGCCTCGGTGCGTTTCAGCTTCTAGCCGCGCATCGGGAAACCGGGCGGCGCTGCCGTGCGTATCTAACCCATGACCCAAGTGAAAGTCTGGTTCGACGGGGCATGCCCCCTGTGCGTGCGCGAGATTGCGATGATGCGTCGGCTCGATCGCAAAGGCGCAATTGATTTCGTCGATGTGTCTAATGGCGGCGATGCTTCGTGCCCGATCGATCAAGCCGAATTGCTTGCCCGCTTTCATGCTGAGGAAGATGGCAAGATCCTGAGCGGCGCGGCTGCCTTTGCTGCGATGTGGCGTGCGATCCCCGCATTGCGCACCCTGGGCCTGATCGCACGCAATCGTTTTGTGCTCAAAGTGCTCGAATGGCTGTATGTTCGCTTCCTCACAGTGCGACCGCATCTCCAGCGGTTGGTAGGCCGATAGATACAAGGCGCATTTCCGCTTGCGAAGTATCGCCCCATGAGCTCAATTCCTGTGAAAGAACACGGGAGAGAGCACAAAATGGCGACCGATAAAGCCACATCAGGCCTCAATTTTGGAGGCATGCAGAATGCGATTTACACCGCGGGCCTAAGCGGCATCCTGCCCGAATTCCCGGTCGATTTTGCCACTCTGGAAAAGCGCGCTCATGAAGCGCTGGGGCCGATGCTGACGAATTACGTCGCTGGTGGCTGCGGCGATGAGCACACTCAGGATGTAAACGCCAGCGCCTTTCATCACTGGGGAATGGTGCCGCGGATGATGGTCGATTGTGCGCAGCGCGACCTTTCGATCGAGCTGTTCGGGCACACCTATCCAACGCCTCTCTTCATGGCGCCGATCGGTCTCAACGGTGAAGCATCGCAGGATCGCCACGGAGACATGGAAGCCGCCCGCGCCTCGGCGGAAACCGGCGTGCCGTTTTGCGCTTCGACGCTCGCCAATGATCCGATGGAAGATGTGAAAGAGGCTTGCGGCGAAACCCCTGCATTCTTTCAGCTCTACACACCTAAGCATAAGGGTCTGGCAGAAAGCTTGATCCAGCGTGCTGAAGCCGCAGGATATTCTGCGCTGGTCGTGACGCTTGACACTTGGGTCACCGGATGGCGCCCGCGTGATCTCAATGCCTCGAACTTCCCGCAATTGCGCGGCAAGGTGCTGCAAAACTACTTTACCGATCCGGTCTTTCGCTCGCTGCTCGCTAAGCCGCCTGAGGAAGATCCGCAGGCCGCCATCCTCACATGGGCAGCAACATTTGGGCAGGTTTTGACCTGGGAGGATATGGCCTGGTTCAAATCGGTGACCAAGCTTCCGATCGTGCTCAAGGGTATCTGCCATCCAGAAGACGCGCGCCGCGCTGTCGATACCGGCGCTGATGCGATCTACTGCTCAAACCATGGCGGGCGTCAGGCCAATGGCGGGATCGCCACCATCGATCTGCTCGAAGATGTGGTGAAAGCGGCGGGCGATGTCCCGGTATTGTTTGACAGCGGGATCCGCTCTGGAACCGATGCAGTCAAGGCGCTGGCGCTCGGCGCGCGGGCTGTGGGGGTGGGGCGGCCATACACCTATGGCTTGGCGCTTGGCGGAGCAAAGGGAGCGGCCTTTGTCCTGCGCTCAATCCTCGCTGAGGCAGACCTCCTCATGGCAGTGAATGGCTATCCAACCCTTGAAAAGGTGCGAGAAGCTGGCGCGCAACGTTTGTAAAGTGAGCAAGCGGGATCAAAGGGGGCGCTGGACCGCTTCAACCTTTCGGCGCGCGCCCCGCTGCCTTTACCGCACATCAAGATTCTTTGAAAAAGTGTAAATTCCTGCTCGTTTTCCACAGACTGCGTGTTAATTTACCGCAACTTACAACTCGCGAATCGGGGACGCGAACTGATGGAACGACCGACGATTGTATCGAGCGGTCCGGACGCTATGGGCCGGACGGTGTGTTTTGACGATGAGCTCTCACGCCGCGCGCGCTATGGTCGGATCCGCCCGATGCCCAAACAGGGCTTTTTGACCCGGCTTTTCTCTTTCTCCTGATCCGGCGTTTTTGCCGCGCCGCCGACTTATCCTGCGGCGCGCGCGACGGTAACAAGCTTGGTTTCGGTATAGCCGAGATAGCCCTCAACACCGCTTTCCGAACCAAAGCCGCTGTCTCCCGTTCCGCCAAACGGCGTCTCTGGTGAACCCACCGCGAAGTGGTTGATCGCAACCATACCCGCTCTCAGGGCTTTGCCCAGATAGTGGCTTTCATCAAGCGAGCTTGTAAACGCATAGGCGGCTAACCCGTAGCGCAGGCCGTTCGCGATCCGGACGGCGTCTTCGATATCATCATAAGCAACGATGCCGGCGATCGGGCCAAAGGGCTCTTCATTCATCAAGCGGCTATCTGGACCGGGCCCTGCAACCACAGTGGGCTGGAAGAAGTAGCCTGTTCCCGCGATCGCCGAGCCTCCGCTGACAACTTCGCCCATGTCGCCGCCAAGCGATCCCACAAGCTCTTCCATCGCGGCCACGCGTCCGGCGTGAGCCAGCGGGCCCATGGTGACCTTCTCATCAACGCTTGCATCCCCGACCGAGATTTCCTGCGAGCGCCGAGCGAACTCGCTGACAAACTTGTCGTAGATACCGCGAGCCACCAGAAAGCGCGTGGGGCTGACGCAGACTTGCCCAGCGTTGCGAAACTTGGTGCCAACGCACGCGGCGATGGTCCGCTCAAAGTCAGCGCTTTCTCCGATTACCACCGGCGCATGCCCGCCAAGCTCTGGAGTGAAGCGCTTCATGCCTTGAGCTGCCAGCGTGCCGAGCTTTTTGCCGATCGCCGTGGAGCCCGTGAAGCTCACCTTGCGGATCGCGGGCGAAGCGATGAGATGCTCAGAGATCATCCCGGGATCGCCATAGACAAGGTTGATCACGCCTGCCGGGACGCCCGCATCGGTGAAGCATTCAACGAGCGCTTGCGCGGATGCCGGAGTCGTTTCAGCGGGCTTGAGGATACACGAGCATCCCGCGGCGAGTGCGCCTCCGAGCTTCTTGGCGGGCAGGTTGATCGGGAAGTTCCACGGGGTGAGCAGCACAGCGGGGCCGACAGGCTCTTGTGTCACGCGCTGTTCGAGCAGATGGCCCCCGCGCACCGGGACAAGTCGCCCGCCCTGGCGCTTTGCTTCCTCGCCGAGGAAGTCCATCAGATCAGCTGCCCCCATCGTCTCCCCCAGCGCTTGAGCATGGGGTTTGCCCATCTCGCGCGTCACGATCCGGGCGATGTCGTCGCTGCGCTCGCGAAGGAGCTCAGAAGCGCGACGGATGATCCGGTAACGCTCGATCGCGGGCGTTGCGCTCCAGGTGACAAAGGCGCTTTCAGCCGCAGCCAGCGCTGCGTCGAGCTGTTCGACCGATGCTTTGGGGCATTGGCCCAGCACTTGCTCGCTCGCCGGGTTCACCACCGGCATTTCGCCATCGCCACCATGACCGATCCATTCGCCGCCGATCAGCATTTTGATTTGAGGGTAGGTCGTCATGATGGCTCTCCTTTGCGCATGCGATGCCTTTGAAGACGCTCTTTCAAAGCGCAAGTGTGATTGCAACCACCTTCGAGATCAGTGTTCAGCCCGCGTCTCCACGGCCTGCCTCTGACAAGAATGAGTTGTGCATTTTGCAGCTCCTATCGCAATTCAGAATCTGCTGTTGCATAAAGCTGTACATCTGATGCCTACAATTCAGCAGCAATTCGGCGTGAAAATGCCTATGTCGCTCCTGCCGAGAGAGACGCGATTAGGGCGCCTGACATCCGGTCAGGTAGAAGGGATCGCGCCAGCTTTGGGTGACCCCCTTACAGCCATGAAACACGTCGATACGAAACCGATGATCCGGCAGGTGAACCACGCCGCCATCATAGATAGCCACGTTCCCCCAGTGACCAAGAGTGACAAGGTCGCCTTCGCATTCGTCAAGGGGCTGCGGTTTGTTGCTGATACCTTCTTTGCGCGCCGCTATGGCCACCGTGCCGTAGTCCTTGAAACCGTTGCGGCGGTCCCCGGCATGGTCGGCGGCCTCTGGCAACACCTCACCGCCTTGCGCAAGATGCGCGATGATGAGGGCTGGATCCGCACGCTTCTGGATGAGGCGGAGAATGAGCGGATGCATCTGATGACCTTCATCGAGATCGCGCAGCCCAGCTGGTTTGAGCGGCTGCTGATCGCGATGACGCAGATGGTGTTCTACAACTTCTATTTCTTCCTCTACCTTTTCGCCCCGCGCACGGCGCACCGCGTGGTCGGCTATTTCGAAGAGGAAGCGGTGATCAGCTACACGAGCTACCTCGCCGAGGTAGATGCAGGTCGGCATAAGAACGTCCCCGCGCCGCAGATTGCCATCGATTACTGGCAACTGCCCGCCAATGCGCGGCTGCGCGATGTCATCATCGCTGTGCGCGCGGATGAGGCCGAGCATCGCGATGTGAACCACCATTTCGTGGATGTTCTGGACGCGCGTGAGGCGGACAAAGCTCTGCCAGAACCTGACGCGGCTTGACTGTCTCTCTTTCGCGTGCTGCGTCTCTGGGCTAGCACGAAGGGGGAGAGTGCCGTGAAGACCAGAGCTGCCGTCGCGTTCGAGGCAAAGCAACCACTTGAGATCGTAGAGCTCGATCTTGAAGGGCCCAAAGAAGGCGAGGTTCTGGTCGAACTGATGGCGACCGGCATCTGCCACACCGACGCTTACACGCTGGACGGGCTCGATAGCGAAGGCATCTTCCCCAGCGTGCTGGGCCATGAGGGCTGCGGCGTGGTGCGCGAAGTCGGCGCGGGCGTCACCTCGGTTACGCCGGACGATCACGTCATCCCGCTCTACACGCCCGAATGCGGGAAGTGTAAATTCTGCCTCTCGGGCAAGACCAATTTGTGCCAGGCAATCCGCACCACCCAAGGACAAGGTGTGATGCCCGATGGGACCTCGCGTATGAGCTACAAAGGCGAGGCGATCTATCATTACATGGGTTGCTCGACCTTCTCCAACTTTATCGTCCTGCCCGAGATCGCGGTCGCCAAGATCCGCAAGGACGCGCCGTTTGATACCACCTGCTACATCGGGTGCGGCGTGACTACCGGCATCGGAGCGGTCACCATCACGGCCAAGGTGCAGCCGGGCGACAACGTGGTGGTCTTTGGTCTGGGCGGTATCGGCCTTAACGTGATCCAGGGCGCGCGAATGGCGGGCGCCAATCGGATCGTGGGCGTGGATATCAACGACGCCAAAGCCGGCTGGGGCAAGCGCTTTGGTATGACCGATTTCGTGAACCCGCGCCACGTGCCCGATATCGTCGCGCCGCCATCGAGCATGTCGACCAGCAGCGCGACGATATCGGGCACGTGGCGCGGGTTCA
>JBCBOW010000051.1:0-8708 GCA_039821045.1 Pseudomonadota bacterium | reverse complement strand
CGCGCAAAGGCCGCGCGTCTCGGCATCCCTTTCAAACCGATGGACGGGTAACTCAGCGCGACTGTGAGATTGCAGAAGGACAAGCGAGGCTAGCTCGCCTCACGCAAAGACCCGTTTTCCAGCTCCTGTAGAAACCATTGGTAGGTCTCAGCGATGCCCTCGCGCAGCGGGATAGAAGGTTGCCAGCCGAGCTGGGTAAGTCGACCGGTGTCGAGGAGCTTTCGCGGAGCGCCATCAGGCTTATCGAAATCGTGGACGATATCGCCGCGAAAGCCGACGACGTCACAGACCAATTTCGTGAGATCGAGAATCGAGATGTCCTCACCGCAGCCAAGGTTCACATGATCGTGGCCGGAATAATGCTTTGTGAGAAATACGCATGCATCGGCCAAATCGTCTACATGCAGAAATTCGCGCCTCGGCGTTCCGGTGCCCCAGACCACGATACTCTCGGCCTCCGCCTCCTTGGCCTCATGCGCCTTGCGGATGAGCGCGGGCAAGACGTGGCTGGAAGTAAGGCTGAAATTATCGCCCGGCCCATAGAGATTGGTGGGCATTCCGGAAATAAAGTCGCAATTGTGCTGCTTGCGATAGGCTTGCGCGAGCTTGATGCCGGCAATCTTGGCGATCGCATACCATTCGTTTGTCGGCTCCAGGCTTCCGGTCAGCAGCGCATCCTCATGGATCGGCTGGTCGGCAAACTTGGGATAGATGCAAGATGATCCGAGGAATAAGAGCTTTTCGACCGCATGGCGATGAGCCGCTTCTATCACATTCGCTTCGATCATCAGATTTTGATAAATGAAATCTGCCGGTTGGGTATCGTTCGCAAAGATACCACCAACCTTCGCAGCGGCGAGAATAACGGTATCGGGGCGCTCCGCGGCAAACCAATCATTAGTGGCCGCCTGATTGCACAAATCCGCTTGTTCTCGCGTGGCTGTCAAAATCTGGCAGTCCTCACGTTCAAGCCGGCGCACGATTGCAGACCCAACCAATCCGCGATGACCGGCCACGAACACTTTTTTCCCAGAGAGTGCGTAGTTCCTCACAGCAGCTCATTCTCGCTCGATGAAGCCGAATTAGCAGCATACCACTGGACCGTCCGCCTGATGCCTTCGACTAGTGAGACATTCGGCTCGTAGCCCAAAGCGCGCATCTTTGCGATATCTGGGCAGCGACGAGGCGTCGCTCCGGCAGGGGCGTCACCCGCTACAAACTGAACGTCGGCATTCATGCTTTGTGCAATGATTTGCGCGAGCTTCAGGATGGTGACTTCTTCCATGGAGCCGATGTGATAGACATTCATATGCTCGCCGCGCTCCCACATTGCTACGATACCCGCGACAATGTCGTCGACAAAACAGAAGGCTCTGGTTTCGCTGCCATCGCCCTGCAAAACGACTTTGCCAGTCCCATTCGCACTGGCGTCAGAAATCTTGGCGATCAGCTGCGGGATCACATGCTTGTGCCCCATGTCTGGGCCATAAACATTGTGCGGGCGGAAGCATTGCACTTTCGCGATCGTGTCGCGACAATAATTGAACGCGATCAGCTCGGAGATGATTTTTGACCCCCCGTATGAGTAGCGGGGGTTGAGTGAGTCTGGCAGCAGGAGCGGAGCGGTTTCGTCCGTCGGAACGACTTTGGGCGTCTGATACACCTCAGCCGACGAGGCAAAAATCATGCTGGAGACGCCGCACGCGTTGCACGCCTCCGCGACGGCGAGAGCTGAGCGTACACCCACATCGAGTACAAGCTGTGGCCGCTTGTAAAAATTCTCAGTGCCATTGATCGCCGCAAGGTGAAACACTGCATCGAGCCCGGAAAAGTGTTGGGTTAGAGCTGCCTCATCACGAGCATCGCACGTCACCGGCCGCAGATTTGCACCGGCTTGCGCCAGCCGCTCCGGCCGACCGCGCACATAATTGTCGATTGCCAGCACCTGATGACCGGCATCGGCGAGTGCACGCGCCAGATAGGCACCGATGAAGCCGCCTGCCCCTGTAACTGCAACCGACGCCATCAAGACCATCCTGTGTTATTGCCGACAGTAAAATAACGCCCTCTGAGCTGAGGAGGCGGACGCTCGACCAAGTGAGCCCAGTAATCGTATACGAACCCGCCTTCGGCCATGCCATCAACACAGGCATCAAGATCGAGGTTTGCGTATTCCGGATGATTGTTGCCAATCACTAGGACGTGGCATCCCGCGCTCGCCTTGAGCACGTCATCTTCAATCCGAACTTCGAGGCGGAGCCCTTCGAGATCAGCGCGGCTCACCACACCATCATAAAGCACGACCTCCGAGATTTCAGGGCGGTTCATCAGGCAATCAATGACCTTGAGCGACATCGAGCCTCTCAAATCATCGGTTTCCGGGCGACCCTTGAAGGCAATGCCGGCTACAGCCACTCGGTAAGGCGCCTCTCCCCTTTGTGCGAGGCGATCTACTATAGCCTGCACTGTTTCAGACGGTTGCCGCTCATTGACCAAACGAGAGGCGGCCGTGATCTCAAGCGACGTATCGAATTCAGCCAGCGATGCCATCAGGATATGCGGGTCTTTCTCAAGACAAGGCCCGCCCACAAGGCCGGGCAGCGCAACGTCTGTCCGAGGATACTCAAATTTCCCGGCACGGATCACTTCACCTCCGTCGATGCCGATCGCATCGCAGGCACGAGCCACCTCATTCGCGAACGCAAAGCGGACATCGCGCGAAGTATTGTCGATAAGTTTTATCATTTCAGCGGTCTCGAGATCGCTGACCCTCACTGTTGCGCGCGTCAAATTGCGGAACAAGGCATCAGCACGGTCTGCGGCTTCGACAGAGTCACCCGAAACAATCTGCGGCAATTGCGCGAGTTCCTTCAGCGCTGCGCCCTCAAGCGTGCGTTCAGGGCACATCGAAAGGTGGAAACGCTTGCCACTCGCCTCCAGCACAGGGCGAACAATATTTCGCGTCGTGCCGATCTTGACTGTCGATCGCAGGACAACCAGCGCGCCATCATCCATGTGATCGGCAACCTCGCGCGAAGCCCGTTCGATCATATCGAGTCTTGGTTTGGTCGATCCTTCGATTAGTGGCGTGCCAACTGTGATGATGTATGACTGAGCAGAGATATCCCCTGCGAGTTCATTGCATGCTGTGAAATGACCGCTCGCGATCACAGCTTGAAGCGCCTTATCCAGACCCGCTTCGGAAAAGTGTGCTTTGCCAGCGTTGGTCTGCTCCACCACCTCTGCGCGCTTTTCCAAGCCAACAATCCGGTATCCACGCTGAGCCAGCGCCACTCCTAGCGTCAGCCCAACATAGCCGAGGCCGACAACTACGATCACGTCTGAAGGTGAATGGGGCTTGTCAGTCATCTCTGGCACTCAGCAAATTACGCGGGACCACTGCCGCTAAAGTGGGGCGTATAAGAACGCAGGAATCAAATGGCGAGCACATTGTGCAGCGCAGCAGGCATATCTAGGCAAGGACCTTGCAAAGCTTATTGACGCGCCAGCAATGGTCGCCACCATTGCTCATTATCAAGATACCAGCGCAGCGTGTGTCGCAGACCTTCACCAAACGCGCGCTTGGGTGCATAGCCAAGCTCCCGGCGCGCTTTGGTCTCATCGATTGCGTAACGTCGATCGTGCCCGGCTCGATCAGTAACGAATGTCTTCAGGCTATCCGATCGCTTGCCTTGTGCCGCTGGTGCGTCGGGATAGCGATCAGCCAGCCCATCGATTTCTTCAAACGCACGATCAACCTCGCGGCAAACAGCGTCAATCACATGCATGTTGGGAAGCTCAGCACCACCACCGATGTTATACGTCTCACCCGGGATACCTCTCTTCAAGCACGCTTCGATGCCGCGGCAATGATCCTCTACATGCAGCCAGTCCCTTACATTCATGCCATCGCCGTAAATCGGCAAATCTCTGCCTGAAAGCGCGTTAAGCAGGAAAAGCGGGATCAGCTTTTCAGGGTATTGGTAGGGCCCATAATTATTCGAACAGTTGCTTGTTGTAACCTCGAGACCAAAAGTGTGGTTGTAGGCACGCACCAAATGGTCCGAGGCGGCCTTGGAGGCTGAATAGGGGGAGTTGGGCGCGTAGGGGGTGATTTCACTGAACGCAGGATCCTCAGGGCCGAGCGATCCGAAGACTTCATCAGTGGAAATGTGGTGAAAGCGATGCTCCACTCCGTCGCCTTCGAGCCACACAGTCCGTGCGGCTTTCAGCAGCGCATGGGTGCCGAGGATATTGGTTTCAATGAAGGCATCAGGCCCGCTGATCGAGCGATCAACGTGGCTTTCGGCTGCGAAATGGACGATAGTCATGATCTTGCGATCCCTGAGGAGGGATTCCACCAATTCCCCATCCGCAATATCGCCTACGACAAGCTCAGCGCGAGCGGCTCCCTCTAGCGTGGACCGGTTCCCCGCATAGGTAAGCGCATCAAGCACAATGATCGCATCGTCGGGATATTGCGCGCCCCAATAATGCGCGAAGTTTCCCCCGATAAAGCCAGCTCCGCCTGTGACGAGTAGGTTAGCCAAGCGCCTTCTCCTGCTCGAGCATCTTGCGAAGGTTAGTCCGCCAGTGGATCGGCTCTGAACCGAGAAAATCGCGGGTTGCCTGGCAATCCAGAAGCGAGAAGGCAGGGCGCCGTGCGGGCGTCGGATATTGGGCAGTCGTGATCGGTTTGATCTTCGGGATAGCGCCCAGAAGATCCAGCCGATGTGCCTCTTCAGCGATTGCGACGGCAAAATCGTACCAGCTTGCAACGCCGGCATCGCTGTGATGAAACGTGCCGGAGGCTTTCTTTTCGACGAGGCCCCAAACGGTATGAGCGAGGCCCGTGGCCCAGGTAGGCGAGCCGATCTGATCGGCCACAACGCCGATCTCGTCGCGCTCCTTCATGAGCCGGATCATGGTTCGCACAAAATTCGCGCCGCCTGCCTCGTAAACCCATGAGGTGCGCACGAGAAGGTCGTTTGCGCGCAAATGATCTTCGCCCTGCGCCTTTGTCCGACCATAGACCGAAAGCGGCGAGCGCTCATCTTGCGGCTGGTAAGGCCTTGTGGCTTTGCCATCGAACACAAAATCAGTTGAGACGTGCACCAGAGTGCCCCCCTGATTTTGCATTTCTTCGACCATGACGCCGACGGCATCGGCGTTGATGGCCCGGGCGAAGTCTTCTTCGCTCTCGGCCTTGTCCACGGCCGTGTAAGCTGCTGCGTTCAGAATGATATCCGGCGCTTCCACCACGAGCCGCGCCCGAAGCATTGCGTGATCGGACAGGTCGACATCGTCGACATCAATCGCATTGAGATCGGCCCAGACGGGTGCGGTGCGTTGCAGCGCACCGCCCAATTGACCGTTCGCTCCGGTGATGAGAACTCTCATTTGCTCAGCACCCTCACGCAAAAGCCTGCACTTTGGCGAGTGCTAAGCCCCGCGCGTCTTTGTCCGAGATGATCGGATCGGCGCCAATATCCGGCCATTCAATCCCGACCGCCGGATCATCCCATGCCAGCGTGTGTTCCGCTTCAGGGGCGTAAGGTGCTGTGCATTTATAGAGGAAATCCGTGTCTTCGCGCAGCGTTAAAAAGCCATGCGCAAAGCCGGGCGGGATCCAGAGCATACGCTTGTTTTCAGCTGAAAGCTCAATGCCGATCCAGCGCCCGAAATGGCTCGAGGATTTGCGCAGATCGACAGCCACATCAAAAACTGCGCCATTCACCACTCGAACAAGCTTTCCCTGAGCTCCTGGGTTCTGAAAATGGAGGCCTCGCAAGACGCCCCTTTGCGAACGACTGTGATTGTCCTGAACGAAATGATGTTCCAGCCCGATTTGCGCGAAGCTTTTTTCATTCCAGCTTTCGAGGAAAAAGCCGCGCTCGTCCCCGAAGACACGCGGCTCGATGACCAGCGGACCCGGAATATCAGTGGGCAATGCCTTCATCGGAAACGCGGCTCTCGCAGGACCTGCATCAGATATTCCCCATAACCTGATTTGCGCAGCGGCTGGGCGATCTCTTCTAGGCGCGCGTCATCGATAAAGCCTTGCCGCCAGGCTATTTCTTCCGGACAGGCGATCTTAAAGCCCTGGCGTTCTTCTGTGATGCGAACATAGGTAGCAGCATCGATGAGCGAGCTGTGAGTGCCTGTGTCGAGCCACGCAAAACCGCGCCCCATAAGCTCAACTGACATGTCTCCAGATTCGAGATAACGTCTGTTCAGATCGGTGATTTCAAGCTCTCCGCGTGCCGAAGGCTCAAGATCGCGTGCACGATCCACAACCGTGTCATCGTAGAAGTATAGGCCCGTAACCGCGTAATTGGATTTTGGCTCGGCCGGCTTTTCTTCGATTGAAACCGCTCGGCCACCCTCATCGAACTCAACAACGCCAAAATCCTGGGGATTGGTGACCCGATAGGCGAAAACGCTTGCTCCCTTGTCGCGCGCATTGGCTGTGCGCAGCAGTTCAGGAAGGCCATGTCCGTAGAAAATGTTGTCACCGAGAATGAGCGCGCTCGGTTTGCCTGCGACGAAATCGGCCCCGATGTGAAAGGCCTGCGCCAATCCTTCAGGGCGCGGTTGCTCAGCGTAGCTGAACGATACGCCAAAATCGGATCCGTCTCCCAGAACGCGTTTGAATTGCTCAGCGTCCTGCGGCGTTGTGATGATCAGCATTTCGCGGATACCTGCCAGCATCAAGGTGCTGATCGGGTAGTAAATCATCGGCTTGTCAAAGACCGGCATCAGCTGCTTTGAGACACCGCGCGTGAGCGGATAGAGCCGAGTGCCAGAACCGCCTGCCAGGATGATCCCGCGTCTGTTTGACTGGCTGCCAGCGCCGTTCATTCGATCAATGTCCCATGGTCGCTTGCATCCGCCAGCGCCGCGCATTGCAGGCCTTGCAATTGAGGTCAATTGTAAAACGCACCGGGCCGCGCGTGGCAACGATTTGCAGGCATGCCGCCTTGCGCGTAGAGGATGCGCGGGTCGAGTTTGACCAGACGCAGCTGAGACTTTCAGGTTGACGAACACTATCGCGATGCAGGCCAAAGCGATCGATCTTTTTCTGGCAAGATGCGCGCGTGTGGCGCTGGGAGCCAGAGAGATCCCTGAATGGCCCGGAGATTGGGAGGAGCCTGATGCGTCATTTTTGCAAAGGGCATCCTTCCACGGTGTCGCGCTTTTGTTAAGCGAGGCCTTTCGAGGACCAAAGCCTTGGCCGCGCGAGCTCAACGAACGAATTCGTGAGGAAGCTGGCGTTCAAAGGTTTTGGGAAACAAGTCACCGCAAGATTCTCGAGCCGCTTTTGATGGCGTTTGCAGCTGCGGACATTACCGCGCTGATTACTAAGGGCACCGCCCTTGCCTACTCGCATTATCCCAACGCCGCAGCGCGTCAGCGCGGCGACACCGACATCCTTTTTCCGACCGGTAACAGGAAGGCGGTACGAAAGGTCCTCGCCTCTTGCGGGTTTCGCCAAGTCGGAGACCGGCGCCCGTACCAGGAAGACTGGCTTTTGGAGGACGCAATGGGTCTGCCTCACATGATCGATGTCCATTGGCGGATCAATGCGAGCGGATTTTTGTCGCAAGCGCTCGAGCGGGGAGGACTCGGAAGCGAATGCGAGCCGCTCCCTGGTCTTTGCGAGCAAGCCAATACCGTAGGTCCGGCCGAGAACCTTATCCTCACCTGCCTCAATCGTTCGCTTCACCAAGAACACGGCTACTGGAGCGACAGCGAAAAGCATTTCGAAGGCGATCGGCTCATATGGGCGGTGGATATCGCGCTGATCACGCGCGCTTTCGGCTCAGATGGCTGGGAAAGGCTCCTCACCATTGCAAGAAGCAGTGGTACGGCGCCGATCGTCTTGTCGGGGCTGATGTTTGCGCATCGGACACTAGAAACGGCAATACCCGAAGACGTCATTCGTCGCTTGGAAACTGATGCAGGCGACAAGCGAGTGCTTGATTACATGTCTGGCATGTCAAGCAAAAGCCGAACACTTCTTGATTTGTCCTCGAGCGCCAAATGGGTCGATAAAGGTCGTGTCTTAGCCTCTGCGCTATTCCCGACGAGCGACTTTATACGCGAGCGATACCCCAACAAAACCGGATGGCCGATCAACGCCCTGCGGCTGCACCGCCTTTTCGATCGCACGATCAAATCTGTCAGAGGGCAGTCCTGAGATGCGCTTCGAGTTTCTCCTCAGATGGGTCAGGCTTTACAGGGCGCGTCTGTTGCTGATCAGCGCCCTTTCCATCCTCAGTTCAGCAGCGACACTTGCCATTCCCTGGCTTGCGGCGCAGTTTTTGGGTGATCTGGTAATCGGAAATGTCGGTCACTTGGAAAGCACGCTGCTGCTTCTCGCTCTTGCGCTCGTGGTTTTGACCGCCATCACGATCACCGTCGCCATTCTGTCCGAGGCAGCTTCTGGGCGTATTCTGGCGGGGCTGCGCGAGGAAGCCTACAGGCGCGTTCAATCCATGCCGATGGCATTTCATGAAGCGCATCGCGGCGGCGATCTACTCGCCCTCGTTACGTATGAGGTCGGAACGCTCAGCAGTTTTCTCACCGCGACGCTGGCGAAAATGCCTTCCATGCTGGTCACCGCGGCCGGAGCTTTCGCGCTTCTCTTCCTGCTTGAACCTACGCTCGCGCTAGCAATGCCGATCTTCGTGCCTGCTTTTTACATC